>JAADFU010000074.1 GCA_013152715.1 Calditrichota bacterium | reverse complement strand
CAGCACCATGTTACAATCGCTCCCCGGGCTGCGTGGCAATGAGAAATTTTTCTGCTCCGGCTAATTTAGCGATGTCGATGATTTCCACCGTAAAGTCGAGCGTCAAATCTTTGTCGGCGCGAATAACGACTAATTTATCGGGATTATTTTTCAGTTGCTGCTTTAATTTGAATCCCAGTTCATTTTTCACCACCGGCACGTTGTTGAGGTAAATCATTTCGGAGCGCGTCAGCGTGAGATAAACGCGGTTTTTTTCTTCAATCTGCCCGGTGACTGCTTTGGGCAAATTGATTTTCAAACCGGGCTGCACGAAAAACGAAGATGACAGCAGGAAAAAAATCAGCAATAGCAGCACAATGTCCGTCAGCGAAATGGCGGAGAAAGTGACGATGCGTTTTTTATTGGTCTGAAACATCTTGCCGCTCTCCTCGCTGAATGAGCATGTCAATTATTGTAGTCGAATTTTCTTCCATTTCAAACACGAGATATTCGACTTTACCTTGCAGCCAGTTGTAAAAAATCAAGCTGATGATTCCCACGGTCAAGCCGGCTGCGGTAGTCACCAGCGCTTCCCAAATGCCGCCGGCCAGCACACTGGCGTCCACATTCCCGCCCAAATTTTGCACTTGAATGAAGGCGCGGATCATGCCGGTTACTGTGCCCAGAAATCCCAACAGCGGAGAAATGGCGGCAACGGTTCCCAGCACGCCTAAGTTCGTCTCCATTTTGTAAATTTCCGCCTTGCCGGCGCTCTCCACGGCCTCTTTGATTTCCTCACGGGGACGGCTGTGGCGTTCGATGCCGGCTTTGGCGATTTTCGCCACCGGCGAGTTGGTCCTTTTGGCGAGAATGACGGCGTCGGAAAAACGATCTTTCAGCAATAAGGATTTTATCTGCAGAATAAAACTGCGCGCATTGATTTTCATTTTGCGCAGCGCCAGCCAGCGTTCGATGACGACAAAAATTCCAATCAGCGAACAGAGCAAAATGGGAATCATCAACACGCCACCTTTGATCAACATGGACAACAGATCCATCAGGTCTCCTTCAAAATGGTGGAAAAAAATAATAGCACGCGGATGCACACGGATTAAACGGATTTTCAAGGATAAAAATTAGTGCAAATCCGCCTGCTAATTCTTTATTTGTACAAAATCGCTCGCAACACATCGCCGACATTTTTCAGGCTCTGCGGGCTGCATTTGTCCGGCGTATCCTCGATCGTGTGCCAGTATTCGTAATCAAAATCGATGATGTCGATACATTTGATGCCGGCGGATAGCAAATTGAGATGATCGTCGTAAACATCGTATTGAACTTCAGGGACAAACTCTGGGATGCCCAACCTTTTCGCAGTTTTCCAGACGAGATCGACAATGTCTTTGGCGTAATCGTGGGAATTCTTTTCGATGTAAATTTGCTGATCCGCATCTCCGATCATGTCCAGCAAAATACCAAATTCAGGTCTGTAGCGCGGAGTGAGATTTTGCGCGAATTGTCGAGAGCCGAGCGCCCAGGAATCATTATTGCCGTAGGAGCCAAAATCTTCCGCGTCAAAAAAGACAATATCGACGCCGTATTTAGGCTGCTGGAGAGAAATAATGCGTGCGATTTCCAGCAGAACCGCCACGCCGGAAGCGCCATCGCTGGCTCCGGGAACAGGCTTGTTGTGATTTTTCGGATTCGCATCTTGATCTGCCCAGGGGCGAGAGTCCCAGTGCGCGCAGAGCAGCAGACGTTTGGTCTTTTGCGGGTGAAAATTGGCGATGATGTTGTACGCCGTTGTCGGAGTTTTCAGCCCGCGAAATTTCACAGGGAAAGGCTGCAATGTTACCTGCGCGCCGAGCGAGCGCAGCGTTTCTGTCAAATAATCCCGGCATTGGAGATGGGCCTTTGTTCCCGGAACGCGAGGTCCAAAGTCGCACTGTTTTTTCAACTGTTCAAATGCGCGCTTTCCGTCAAAAGCCGGCGCTTTGATGTGCTGGCAGGAGACGGAAATTGGCAGCAAAAGCCCGATAAAGAACAGGAAGATCATTCGTCGAAATTTGAAATATGTCATTTTTTTTTGTCCTTTTCAAAAGGTGTGCCCCACCTTTAGGTGGAGTACACCTCCCTGGCTACCCCCTGACGCAATTTTCACGATCCTCGAATGGCAATGCTGACGTTAATGCCCAATTCTTGCAGTGAGGTATCGCCAATTCGCTTGTTACTGTTTTTCCCGATTTTGAAATGCATGCCACCGCGGACGTTCTGGCTAAAAGAGTAATTCACCTGCGGTTCGAAAGTCCAGCTTTTGCGCATGTCGGTTTCTGTCCAATCTTTTTCGCCCAATTTCTGAAAGCTCTGATTGCTATTCATGCTAAACGTTACTTGCAAATCAATATTGTTTTTCAATTCTTTGTTTTTAAAAAAAGGTAATGGTATGTGCAATCCACCGCTATGCGACCAGGAAGCGCTCACCGATAAATCTGACGTGAGCTGTTTTTGCCCGCCGGAACCGCCGCGTACGGTGAAATTGATATTTTCGGAAATGTTGTAGCGAACATTCATTGTGATGTTTTTCTTGAGCCGCATATTGAGTCCAAGAAAAGGCCGGAAGGTTTTGGTGTATGATTCTTTGGTGTTCTGTTTCACGTTGTTTTGCACCTGCCAGGCATTTTGTTTTTTCCCGGAGAAATTATGGTCAAGGCTAATCTGCTGGGCAAACTTTTTGAAAAAGAAATATTTTTCCAACCCAGACCAGCGCAGATTCCATTCGGCGATGGGGATACCTTTTGCCGCGTGACCTTCGATGTAAAACCACGAGTCGGAACTCCCGCCGTTGATTGTGGTGGAAGCGTTTTTATTTTCATCGTGGTTGAATTTGAGGGACACGTCCATTTGGCGAAAAATTTTCAGCCCGCTCTGCAAAGAAAAGGAACTGGATAATTGATCAGAACCGATATTTGTCCCGATGTCCGGAACGTGTCCTGTGCCCGGATCGCTGTCAAAACCGAACATGTAGGCTGTCGTCGGCATGTGGCGGATGGAGTCAGCGAGTCCATAATTGCTGATATTATCCCGCTTCGTGTAAGTCATGTTGATTGGCTTAATCCGACTGGTGATGAAGTGTAAGCTTTTTCCCACCAAAGACAGTGGATTGAAAGATTTTTTCTGCTTTTGCGGCTCCTTTTTGGGCTGCTGGTTTTTGCCGGTTTTTTTCTTGGGCTGAGCGCGCGACGTAGGCCTTCTGGGCGTTCTTCTGCGCGCCGCAGATCTTTTGTCTGTTTTGAATAGCGACGAAATCATCTGATCCGGATTAAAAGTGAACGACGCCTGCACTGAAGTGTTATTCGATGCATTGCGGCCTCGTTCTTTGAGCTGGAGATTGTTGGAAAAACGAAAATTGGTGGTGTAAGAGAAATTTGATTTCAGCCATCTTGAAATTTGCGGATTATATTTGGCGCTGAATGATTGATTCAAATCAGTGAGCCGCCCGAATTTGTAATTTGACAACTCATCCATTGCATTGGGAATGGCACTGAGATCATTCTTGTAATTTCTCGAAAAATCAAAAGACATGCTTTTGAACGGGCGAATGCCAGTTTGCAGACTGCGATTGATGAAAAAAGTGCGGTTGTCGGTTTCCACGCCGGTACGCGTCATTGCCTGTGAAGTCGAGCGATTTCCCGACGCCTTCAGGTTGAAATTTGAAGGCAGGTAGAAAAACTTGAGTTCTGCCAATTTTTTGATAATCGGCGCTTTGCCCAGCCATTTGAAAGGCTCAATATATTTATCTTTCGGAAAATTCAAATTATAACTGACATTGGCAGTGTATGTTTTTCGATCCTGATATTCATAAGTTGAACTGATCGCATGAGACGAACCGGTATTGAAATTGGCAGCAAGCCGATCAATAGTATAGCGCACGAGGAAATTTTTGGAACGCGTCGTTTTTTTGAAAGAAACTCCCCAACCTTTATTCACGCTCTGGTTGCGAATTTTTTTCATCACGGAATCCGGCGTCTGGCCGGTCACCAAAATGTCGCTGCCAGGCAGATATTTTGGCGTTGATTTGTTTTCGGAATAATTGAAATTGATGGGCAGAGAAATGCCCCACGATTCCGGCAGCAATTTGTGCAACGCAAAATTACCGGAAAAATTTTGCGCCTGCTGGTTATTGCCGCTACCGAAGCGATTGTTCACGTTGTGAAAATCAGCATCTTTGCGGTTCACTTCACCGTTCACGGAAAAAACGTCGGCGACTTTGATTTGCGCCCGGGCGCGGTAAGCCATGCCTTTGTCTTTTTTGACATTGGAAAGGCGAAGTTCATTCACCCAGACCTCGCCGGTAAACGGGCTATTGTCTGCGATTACGTAGTTTCCGGCAACAGATGTGTCAGCGTCGGAAATGTTTTTCACGCCCAAAATCAACTGGCGGATGTTGGTGAGAGAAGGCGATCCTTTCACGCGATACTGGCGGCCGTCGTCGAATTTTTCAATGATGAGCCCCGTGGCCGAGTCTGGCGTGGCTAATTTAAGCTGCGCCATGTCGTTGAGCACGATTTCCATATTATTGCCTTCCCAGCCCTCAAATATCGGCGCCCGGTATTCGTAATAATTATTGTCGTCCGAACCAAAGCGAAGAAACAGTTCAATTCTTGTCTTGTCTTTGGTAAAACCGGTTGCGTACGCGTCGCCGCCATGAATGAACATTTTCATTTTGTCGTAATGGATGAAATCTTCCGCCTGAAAAAAAGTTTTTCTTAAGATGCCGCTCGCCCCGGGAGCCAGTTCATTGATACGGATTACCAGCGCCTGTTCTTTGGCTTCGATGCGCGTGATTCTGTCTTTGACGCCGCTCACTCCTGGCGGAGGAGTGTAGTCATCGTTTTCGTGCGTGTTGGTTACAGCCGCTACGATGGTAGTGTCGTTCTGCTGATTGTAGGGACTAAAATCATCCGGCGCCACGCCCATCTCTTTCCAGTCATTTCCCACGAGATTGATTTCGGCGATACGCAATGTGGTTCGCGCCACACAGCTATCGATCCAGATACGAGCAAATTCGATTCGCGACCAGTCAGGACTTCCGATGGGCTCAAATGCGCTGAGGGGAATGCGGTACAAACGCCAGCCGTACGGATTTTCCTGACCTCCGGCGATGAGCGCTGTGTCCGGATGTTCTTTGGAAAGATTGAAAGAAAAACGGAAAAAATCGTTCACCATGTCCAGCGAACCGTTTCCGTTGAAATCTTCGGTGTCCGGATAGCGGCCCACCGGATCGTTTTCGTTGCCTTCGGTGCCATTAATCTGAGAATAGTTGTAGCCGCCGGTGGAATAGTTCCAGTCATCATAACTAATGGGTTCGCCTTTATCCCGAATGCCATTGCCGTTAATATCCCAGAAATCTTCCGGGTCTTGTCCCGCCATGCCGTCGATGCCCACGTCTTCGCCCGGATCAAGGAGATTGTTGCGGATGCCGTTTTCCGGAATATCTTCGGTGTCAAATCGCCCATTGGGGATGATGTCTTCGGAAATTTGACCCAGATCAATGTGCAATTTTCCGTTATTTCCCTGCACCCAGATTTCGATAAATTTACTGTCCGTCTGATCCGCATAGCCGGAAGAAAGCCATCTTTGCACGCCGGCCCAGGATTGCGTAACATCGTAATTTGGATCATCCACGCTGTCTTTTGGCACAGGTTGAAATTCCATCGTCAGAACGTGTACTCGCTGCGGCGTGTTAGGGTTGTGCGTGTCGCGGTTGGGCCAGATTTCTTTTATGGCGACCTGCTCGTACGGGTTGTACCAGATGAGTCTTCCTCGTTTTTGATAAATTCCCAGGATTGTCCCCATGTTCGCTTGCGGATTTTGCATTTTTTGAATTTCCAGCGGAGAAGAAGAGGGGCGCCAGCTATTGTAAATCACACCCAGCGGCGTAATTTTCTTTGCTGCTTCAAAATCGTCGATGTAAGCCACACCGTCGTTGTCTCCAGTGGCGGAATTGTTCAAGGTGTTCGGATTGGGGAGAATCTGGGCGATCTCTCCTTCGAACGTCAATTTCGATGGTTGCTTAGTTTCAATGAACGGAAACGCGTCGATGGCCTTAGTTAAAAAGTTGGGCTCAAATTTCAAAGCAGTGTTAACGTCCCAGATCATGTTTCGACTGGGTCCTTTGCCGACGCGAACCTTTTGATCCAGAGTGCTCTGATTCAAATACAGAAAAGTACCGCCGATGAAAGAATTTTCCAGAAATTTGTATTCCCCGCGCATACCCATCAGGGTCTTTTTTTCCAACTGAAACATTTCATTTTGCTGGTAATTCACCTGCACATTGGCGGAAGGGTTGGTCGCTTCTTCGCGCAAAATCGTTAATTTCCCGGACATGTAATCGATGATGTAATCTTTGTCTTTGACTAATTTGGTGCCATTGAGCATGACTTCTTCGGAGCCTTCGATTACATTCCATCCTAAATCATAATTAGCACTGCGATTTTTTGACTTGACCTGAATGTAAAACTTGCTCTCGCTGGCGATGTAACTCTGATTTGTGGTGTCGTACATTGCTTTGTCCCATTTATCTTGAGGAATGAGCGAGTTGTTGGGATCGGCAAAAGGCCTCAGGCTGGGAAATTCCAATTCGCCTGGTCCAAGCCGCAGCAAGTTGTTATTGTTATCAATGATATTGTCCGGATTATTATTACCGCTCTGATCAACGCTATCCAAACCAAAGGCATGCAAATAAGTGACACTTCCGTTGTCGGTAGAGATCGTTTCCTGATCATCGCCGGACGGCGTGTCGAAAAATATGCGCACTTCAAAGCCGTCAGGATCGATATCGCGCGAGCCCAAATAATAAACGTGACGGAACATTAAATCCCACGATTTGTCCGAAGGCCGGGGAGTTTTCGGTTTCAACGTTTTCAAAATGATGACGCTGTCAGTCGTGGCATCAAAATCTATTTTTCCGACAATATTGCCGGCGCTATCGCGATAGGCAATCGCCAGCATTTCACCGTCGCCAACAGCATTGTTCAGCCGAATATAGCCCAGCGACCTTTCCAAAAAATAGTCCGATTGATCTAACCGAATCCAGTATCCCTTGGCATTTTCGTTATCCACGATTGAAGTGTCGGGATTCGAGCCGTCGCCTGGATTAGTGAGCGCCCAGCCGTAAATTCTTCCTTCTTTTTGCTCGTAGCCGGGACCTGATTTGTAAATTTCAAAATTGGTGATGGTGCGATTCAGATCGTACTGATGAATGCCATTTTTCAGCGGGAAATAATTCATTCGATAAATATCATCAACGAAGAAGTAAATTCCTTTGATGTAGTTGTAATCTTTGATAGTCACTTCGCCTTCTTCGGCGCCGCCGGAGATGGTTTTGGTTTTGTTTTCGCCCTTTTCCTGGCTGGCAATGGTGGTCAAATGGAAATTGCCCACCTGAGCTTCGGATTTAATGCCGAACAATCCGCTGTTTTGGCCGCTGAAGGAGACGAAGCGTGTCGCCGGCAGCGCAAGAGAAATATTTCCCGCCTGAATGGATTGAATAATTTCGTCGTCATAGCCTTTGTAGTCGAGGCGGATGGTGTTGTCAAAATCGAACGGACGTTCGGAATCCTGATCCACACTCACGCTGACTTTTTCGCCGATGTTGCCGGTGACGCGGAATTGCTGCTGCTGTTCCATGCGGAAATTGTAGTCCGAGCCGCGGTTAATGGCTGTTTTGACCTGACTGCGTTTCTCGTGGCGAAAACCACCGTTGATATTAATCTGCCCGGTGACCGAAAGTGAAACTTGGTCTCCGCCGAAAATGGTCTGGAACGCTTTGCTGCGAATTTTTACCGGAATGGCAATTTTCAACCCTTGTTTTTTGCCTCTCGTAATTTGCTCGCCGGAGATTTCTTTGATTTTTCGCTTTTGCCAGAGAATGTCAATATTTCTCGTCAGACAATATCGCGTGTAGTCGTGCAGCGAATAAATTGCCGGTATTTGAAACGGCTGGGAAAACGCTTCTTCTTTGATCGTCACTTGCTTGCCCGCGCTGTCGATTTTCACTACGCGCTTGACGGCTCCGGGAGCTTTGATCAAAGCGGGTGCGGAAAAATCCAGCATCGAGAGCCCTCGCGCCGGCTGCTGCGCGAAAAGACGCAGACCGTATTTTTCTTGATTGGGAATCCGCAGGCCAATGTAAGGATCGTCCGCAGCGACTAATTTTCCAGAGAAAATCAAAGCGGTGATGAAACAAACAAATAGCGCACGCAGATGGCGTTGTTTTGCTTTTACGTCCGTGTTTGCCTTAAAAGCCATTAATCCGTCTAACTCTACAGTTTGCTCTTTTCCGTGAATTACATGGTTAAACTTGTTATCGTTGGATTTGTTCACGACAACTAACAATAAAAGAATAAAAATATTAGGCACAAAAATAAAAATTATCGCGATGAAGCGATGGCTCTTTTTATGCCAATTAATAAGCTCAGCGCTGAGCGCTTGCCAAGATAGAAAAGGAAAAAATAATCAAGAAACTATTCTGCTAATAACAAGTTTAACGAGAGAATTCCTCCTTGCTTTGTTTTTATTTTCTCTGAAAAAAACGTTCGTTGGGGAAGAAATAAACTGCTTGATATAAAAACACAAATTACGTATATTATAACGTGCTTTTTAATTAGTGAGTTCCCAAGAAAATTGACCGATGAAAATTTTATCCCGATATATTATTCGCCAACACGTAGGTCCTTTTGTGTTCGGACTGTTTATCATTACGCTCATTTTTATGCTTAATTTGGTTTTCAAAGAACTGAATAAAATATTAAGCAAGGGATTGGACTTTTGGGTGGTGTTGGAATTTTTCGCGCTTAATCTCGCCTGGATTGTGGCTCTCGCTGCGCCAATGGCGGCACTCATGGCCTCACTGATGGCTTTCGGCCAACTTTCCGCGGATAACGAAATTACTGCGATGAAGGCCAGCGGTGTCAGCCTGTATCGGGCAATTTTACCGGTTGTGCTCACGGCGGCGGCGCTGACAGTTTTTCTCATCTGGTTCAATAATTACGTTCTCCCCGATTCCAACCATCGGCTGCGACTATTGGCAAGGGACATCACCATGAAAAGGCCCACCGTCAATCTGGAACCCGGCTATCTGTATGAGGATTTGCCTGATATTTCTATTCGCGTGGAAGGATTGAAGGAAAAAGAGGGCTATTCTGAAATTGAAAATGTGCTTATTTTCGACCGCAGCGATCCCAATATTAACCGGACGATCATCGCGAAAAACGGGGATATTTACGTTGATAAGAAATCGGGTTTGTTCCGGGTGACTCTTTTCGACGGCGAAATTCACGACATCAATAAAGACAAGTTGAATCAATACACAACTATCAAATTCCCGAAATATGTGATGACCATACCCATTCCGGATATGATTTTGAAAAGGCGGAATTCCCAATATCGCGGCGATCGCGAGCAGAGCGCGGCGATGATGCGCAAAGAAATTGCCGAAAATAATAAACTCATCGCCACGCGGCGCGAAAATTTGCAGAAATATATTGAATTGCAGGCGCAGCGATATTTCCCTGAGAGGAAAAGCGCTGATACTCTTGCTTCCGCACTCCCGATTTTGCCCGAGCATATTAAAAAATCATCTCGCTACCAATATAATTTACAACGGCAACTGCGCATCGCGCGCAATGTTCGCCTGCGTATCAAGGCCGAACGCGACGTCAATCACAGCTATGCCCTGACAAACAAGAGGTTGCTGGTGGAAATTTATAAAAAATATTCCATTCCGTTTGCCTGCATCGTTTTTGTGCTCATTGGCGCACCGCTGGGCATTATGGCTCATCGCGGCAATATGGCGGTAAGCGGCGGAATCAGTCTGGTATTTTTTATCATTTACTGGATTTTTCTCATCGGCGGAGAAGAATTGGCGGATCGAAATATGCTGTCGCCGTTCCTCGCCATGTGGCTTGCCAATATTATTGTCGGCGGGTTCGGCGTTTATCTTCTTATTCATACTGTTCGGGAAATGTCCATCATCAATTTCAAAGCGCTGACTAAATTGCTGCCCAAACAATTTCGCTGGAAAACCGATGAAAATTCTTGATCGATATCTGTTGACAAAATTCTTGAGCGCGCTCGTTTTTTCGCTGATTGCGTTTGCCATCATTTTCATTATTATTGACATTATCGGGTTTTTGGACAAGTTTATCGACCACCATGTGCCGCCCGCGATCATTGCGGTCTATTATCTTTATTACTTGCCTTACATCATTATTTTGACGTTGCCGGTGGCGATGTTGCTGGCAAGTTTGTTCAGCGTGGGGCAACTGGCCCGCTTCAATGAAATTACCGCCATGCGCAGTTCCGGCATGTCCAGCTTGCAAATTCTTGCGCCCATTTTTCTTGCCGCCATGGTGATCAGCGTGCTTTCCCTGTACATCGGCGAGAGATTTGTACCCTACACAAATCAGAAAAAAAAAGATGTGTACCAAAATTATGTGGACAAACGAAAAAGAGCCCCAAAACGGAAGACTAACAATATTCACATCTTGCTGCAAAAAAATCGCTGGCTGAACGTTGGATTTTTTGACACGGAAAAAAATTGCGCTTTTCAAATTAGCATCGAGACGTTGGACGGAAACCGCCTTAAAGAACGGATTGATGCGCCGGAGATGGTCTGGCGTTCAGGAAAATGGACGCTGAAAGATGTGCGCTGGCGCGCATTCGGAGAAGACGGAGAAAAATATCAGGCGTTAGATTCGTTGGTTGTTTCGGACATTCCCCTTAAGCCGCAAGATATCGCCAGAGTGCAGAAAAAAGCGGAAGAGATGAGCTTTTGGGAGCTCAAACAATTCATCAAAGAAATCAGACGCACTGGCGGCAATCCGGATCGGTGGCTGGTGGAGTTGTATCTGAAAATTGCGTTTCCGTTCGCCAATTTGATCATTGTGCTTTTCGGCGCGCCGCTGGCGTCCAAAAAAACGCGCAGCGGAAGCGCTATCAGTTTCGGCGTGAGTCTGTTTATATGTTTTCTGTATTTCGGGTTCATCAAAGTCGGGCAAAGTCTGGGACATAACGGAGCGCTGCCTCCGCTTTTGGCTGCGTGGCTGGGAAATATTTTCTTTGGCATTGGCGCCATCTACATTTTAGCGAAATCCAATTGACTTTTTTACGGAATGCGGCTCAGCCCAAAGGCGGATGCGGTTTTGGCGCATTTTCGCTGATTTTTTCAGCCATGCTTCCGGATTTAGTGAAAAGTCGCATTTGTGGGGAAGCGGGTAAAATTACAGGTTGTATTTTTTGATTTTATATCTCATCGTCCTCAGGCTGATTCGCAAATTTTTTGCCGCCAGCGATTTGTTGCCGCCGGCTTTGTGAATAGCATCTTTGAGAATCATGCGCTCGGCAAATTCCATTTTCTTGCGATAGGAATCCTCGTCAATGCGCTCTTTCATGTCTTGCAAAAAATCATGGTCTGATTCCGAATACAGCGTCAATGGAAGAAATTCCGGCAAAATCACCTCGCCCTCGCCGAGCACAATGGCGTTTTCAATGGCATTTTCAAGCTCGCGTATATTGCCGGGCCAATCGTAACTCATGCATAAATCCAACGCTTCTTCGGAAATTTTCATGGTCGGCTTATTGTTCTCTTCGCAGGTTTTTTTGATGAAATATTCCACTAACAACGGAATGTCTTCTTTCCTTTCGCGCAGCGGCGGAATGAAAATCGGAATCACATTGAGTCGAAAATAGAGGTCTTCACGAAATTTGCCCTGACGCAGAGCCAGTTCCAGATCGCGGTTTGTGGCGGCAATCACGCGAACGTCAACTTGAATGGCTTTTGTTCCGCCTAAACGCGTTATTTCTCTTTCCTGAAGCACACGCAATAATTTTGTTTGCACGCTTTCCGAAATGTCTCCGATTTCATCGAGAAAAATTGTGCCTCCCTCCGCTAATTCGAAGCGGCCTTGCTTGCGAGAAACAGCGCCTGTGAAAGCGCCTTGTTCGTAGCCGAAAAGTTCGCTCTCCAAAAGCGTCTCCGGAAGCGAAGCGCAACTAATCTCCACCAGCGTTCTATTAGCCCGCGCGCTATTGTAATGAATCGCCCGCGCCACAAGTTCTTTGCCGACGCCACTTTCGCCGCGGATCAACACAGTGGACTGCGACCGGGACACTTTCTCTATCTTGCGATAGATTTCCTCTATGGGCTTGCTTTTGCCGATGATATTTTCAAAGGCATAGGATTTCTTTATTTGTTGCTTGAGCTCGATATTCTCGTTCAGAATGTGCTTTTCCTGTAGCACTTTTTTTATTGTGAGAAAAAGCTCATCAAGATTCAACGGTTTAGTGAGATATTCGTACACGCCTTTTTTCATCGCTTCCACGGCGTCCTTGACGGAACTGAAGGCAGTCATAACGATGGTTTTCATCTCAGCGTTGGAATCGCGCGTTTTTTCGTAGAGCGACAAGCCATCGATATCCGGCAGGCGCAAATCGGTCAGCAAAATGTCGAAAGAATCATTTTCCAAAATTTTCAGCGCTTTTTTCCCGGCTTTGACGCCGACAGTTTCGTAGCCTTCATCGCGAAGGATTTCCACTAATCCGGACAAAGTGTTTGCATCATCTTCAACGATTAATATTCGTGCCATGATTTTCCTTTTTGAGATATTCTTTCAAACCATTTCACAAGCGGCAAACTGAAATTTGAAGCGACAACATCGCTCTTGTGCATGCTAATAATTAATAAAAAAATCGGATAATTACAAGGACTATTTTCCAAAAACGCTGAGCGCCCGATTAACTCCTACGCTCAGCGAGAATGGCATCCAGTGCGTCAAGTAATTTTTTCAATTCATTTTTGCCCACGTTTACCAAGTGCCCAACGCGGATAATTTTGTTCTGTAATTTCCCCTGTCCGCGCGAAACAATGATGCGCCGTTTGTCATGCAATTCGCGAATAATTTCATTCGCCGGCGCGATATTTTGAAAATCAAGCGCCGTCAACGAATTTGACGGGTATTCCGGAAAAATGGAAATGTTCCTTTTGGCAAGTTCTCCTCTGAAAAAGGTGGCAATCGCCTCGCGTTCGCGCCAGATGGCTGGCAGCGTTTGCGCGGCAATTTTGTCCAGAGCAAATTTTGCCGCCAAAACATGAAGCGCCGACGGCGTAAACGCGCTGCCAATTTTTAGTCTGTGAGCCTGTCTGTATTTGATCAAATCAAAGTAGTAACGCGGCAATTCCGCTAATTCAGCCGCAACCCAGGCGCGGGGACTCACAGCGACGAATGCCATGCCCGGCGGCAATCCCAGCCCCTTTTGCGAAGCTGTGATCGCCACGTCGATCCCCCAACTGTCCATTTGAAACGGCAAAGCCGGGATGGAAGAAATCGCATCCACAATGATCAAAGCGTCGGTGTGAGGACGAATTTCAGGAACAATTTTGCTCAAATCAGTCACTGCGCCGGTTGAAGTTTCGCAGTGTGTGAGAAAGATCCCCTTTAAATCGGACTGCGCTTTAATTGCTTGAAGCAACTGATCGCGGTTGACACTTTTGCCCCACGGCAGAGAAATCTCCGCGATTTCGAGGCGGTATTTTAAACAAATTTCCTTCCAACGCTCGCTAAATTTTCCATTGGACGCAATGAGAACCCGATCATTCGGGCTGAAAAAATTCGTGACCCCCGCTTCCATCGCGCCGGTGCCGCTCGAAGTTAAAATAATAGTGTCGTTCTCCGTCTGAAATAAATATTTCAGACCTTCAGTGACCTGGTTGAAAATATCGACGAAATCAGCCGAACGATGGTAAACCATTGGTTGGCTGAAGATGTTTCGGATTTCCTCTGCCACAGCCACCGGTCCGGCGGTAAGCAGCAGAAAATCTGGCTCACTCATAATATTTATTTGCCTAAAAGATGAAAAATAGAGTTGAGAATATCAACCTTGCCCTGCTTAGTCACAGTGGAAAAGGGAACCATTTCGGCAACGCCCAATTCATGCGCCGTGGCTTCGATTTTGTCAAGAATTGATTTCTTCTTGCTGCCGGGGAGTTTATCGACTTTTGTGGCGACGACCAAAACCGGCAGTTGCGCAAATGCAAGCCATTTGACCATTTCCAGATCCAAATCAGTGAAACCGTGCCTGCTGTCAATAATTTGAATGACACCGCGTAAATGTTGATTTTTTTCAAAATATTTTTCGACCAATCGCTGCCACAGACGTCGCTCATGATGCGAGACTTTGGCAAAACCATAGCCCGGCAAATCGACAAAATAAAATTTTTCATTGATCAGGTAGTAATTCAATGATCGTGTCTTGCCCGGCGTTGAACTCGTCCGCGCAATATTTTTTCGATTAGCCAGCGTATTGATGAGGGACGATTTTCCGACGTTTGATCTGCCAGCAAAAGCGACTTCCGGCAATTTCGCTTTGGGCAATTGTTTCAAATTGGAAAAGCTTCCGATAAATTCTATTGCTTGGATTTTCACATTCAACCAGCGTTATTTGGGATAGCACATTTTTTAACAGGCACATTAAAAAAGAATCAATTTCGTGCCCATGATGGCGATTCAGAGATATTTTCAAAAAAAAACCTTCCTGTAAAAAAATGAGCGCACAGGAAGATTTGAAGTTTGAAAGATCACTAATTTTGCAGCAAATTTTAAGCTGTTTTTTTCACTTTTTTATAAATAATCGTCGGCTCCTTGCGTTCTGTTACCACTTCTTCCGCTACGACGCATTTTTTCACATTTTTCATGTCAGGTAATTTATACATAATTTCCAGCATCATTTCTTCCATGATGGCGCGAAGAGCTCGGGCGCCGGTTTTCCTTTTTATCGATTCGGTAACGATAGCTCGTAACGCCTTTTCTTGAAATTCTAATTCCACGTTGTCCAATTCGAAGAGTTTCTGGTATTGTTTTGACAGGGCATTTTTGGGTTCGATGAGGATGGTGTACAACGCGTCTTCGCTCAACTCGTCGAACACGCAATTAATGGGCAATCTTCCAATCAGTTCCGGGATCAGGCCAAATCGCAACAGGTCTTCCGGCTGCACGTAGCGCAACACCGATCCGATGTTGTCATATTTTTTTTGCTGCAAATCCGCGCCAAAACCGACGCCATTTTTGCCCATGCGGCTGGCAATGATCTTCTCGACCCCGTCAAACGCGCCGCCGCAAATGAACAGGATGTTTTTGGTGTTGATATTGATCAGATTCTGTTCCGGATGTTTCCGTCCGCCTTTCGGAGGCACAGAAGCGACGGTTCCTTCCAATATTTTCAGCAACGCCTGCTGCACGCCTTCCCCGGAAACATCGCGCGTGATGGACGGATTCCCTGATTTGCGGGCGATTTTGTCAATTTCGTCGATGTAAACGATGCCTTTTTCCGCCAATTCCACGTCGTAATCCGCTGCCTGAAGCAAGCGCACCAGGATATTTTCCACGTCTTCTCCCACGTAACCGGCCTCCGTCAACGTCGTGGCGTCGGCGATGGTGAAAGGAACTTTCAGAAAATGAGCCAACGTTTGCGCCATGAGCGTTTTGCCGGTTCCCGTTGGGCCTATGAGCAGAATGTTGCTTTTTTCCAATTCGACGTCGTCGAAAAACGTGTCGCCGGTTTCCACGCGCTTATAGTGATTGTAAACCGCGACGGAAACGATCTTTTTTGCGTTCTCCTGCCCAATGACGTAAGCATCCAGCTCCTTTTTGATTTCGGAAGGCGTACGTATTTTGCTGCCAGCCTTGATCGCGCGTCGATTTCTGTCCTCGCGTATGATTTCACTGGCGGTTTTTACGCATTCATTGCAGATGTACACATCCGGTCCGGTGACGATACATTCTACTTGATGAGAGCTTTTGCCACAAAACGAACAGATGTACAAACGCTCGCGACTTTTGTCATAATTGTCCATAAAAAACCTCGATTGTGTCCGGGGTTGCGATTATTTCTTATTTTTTTTGCGTGATTCCATTACTTCGTCAATGAGACCGTATTTTAGCGCTTCTTCGGCTGACATGAAAAAGTTTCTGTCCGTGTCCTTGGCAATTTTTGCAATAGCCTGACCGGTGTGCTTAGATAAAATTTTATTGATTTCTTCACGGATGTTTAAAATTTCTTTTGCTTGAATTTCAATGTCCGCTGCCATTCCCTGGGCACCGCCCAATGGCTGATGAATCATGATTCTCGAATGCGGCAAAGCGGAACGCTTTCCTTTGGCGCCGGCTGTCAGCAAAACAGCGCCCATACTGGAGGCCTGACCCAGACAAATTGTCGCCACGTCCGGTTTGATGTATTGCATGGTATCGTAAATGCCCATGCCAGCAGTCACGTAACCGCCGGGGCTGTTGACGTACATGTAAATATCTTTTTCCGGATCTTCTGCCTCTAAAAATAATAATTGTGCGATGGCGAGACTTGCCACCGTATCATCGATGGGGCCGCCGATAAAAATGATTCGTTCTTTCAATAATCGCGAAAAAATGTCATAGGCGCGTTCCCCGCGTCCGGTCTGCTCAACCACTATCGGCACTAAACTCATTTCCATCCTCTTTTGTTATAATTTCCGGATTTCGTCTTGATGCATTTTGTTATTCAGTCTATTTTTAGATGCTCAAACCGCCGAAATGTTCTCAGTGATTTCAGATTGTTTGATCAAATCTTCCCGGGTCATGGATTTTTCAACGACTTTGGCGTTGTTAATTATTACATCGAGCGTCTTTTTGTGAAATATTTCCTGCTTCAACTGCCGACGCATTTTATCCGACCGATATTCACGACGAACTTGCGGCGCGTCTTTCCCTGCTTTCTTCGCCAAATCTTCAATGTGATCGTCAATCTCCGAATCCTCAACTTTGATATCTTCCAGTTCAATAATTTTATCGCGAATCATCATCCATTTCAGATTTCGGACGGCCTCCGCACGATAATTTTGGCGGATTTCCTGTTCGTCAAATTGTTCCTGGTTTCTTTCTTTAAAATTTTTAATCAAAGCGTCCAGATAACCCTCAACCATGAATTCGGGAATATCAATGGGATTATTTTTGATAATCTTATCGATAACTACTTCCTGAAAATTTTCATTGTCGCGTTCAACGGCGTTATTTTCTAATCGTTCGCGCAGCGTTTTTTTCAAATCTTCCAGCGAGTCCTCTCCCACATCTTTCGCAAAATCATCATCCAGCTCAGGCAATTTTTTTTCTTTTATTTCTTTGACAGATACGGAAAAATAGTCCTGCTCTTCTGCGCCTTCTTCCGATTCTTTTTTAGATAAGGCTATCTGGCGCATCTCGCCGGGCTTGACGCCGAGAAGCTGTTTGACGACTTCATCGTCCTCGTTGTCAGTTTGTAATTGCAGATAACGGTTATCAAATTTTTCACCGACAAGCGGATGACCCAAGGCATCGGTTTTTTGCAAATCGGCAATGATGAAATGCCCCGCTTGAGCGCCGTCTTCCACATTATTCATTGTTGCATATTGCTCGCGGATATTTTCCAGCGCTTCTTCCACATCCTCATCCGAAACCTGATAGACGATCTTTTCAAGTTCCAAATCCTTATACTGCCTCAATTCGATGTCTGGCTCCACTTTGACAATGGCGGCGAAAGAGAGACCTTCCTCAGCAGAGAAAGCGACGTCATTTATTGAAACCATGTCATAATATTTGATTTTTTCCTGATCAATGGCCTTCTGCAAAAACTCGGGAATGGCATCTTCGGCGGTTTCAGTTTCTATTTGTTTTCCGTAAACTTTTTTCAGCAAAGAAAGAGGCACTTTCCCCCTGCGAAAACCTTCTAATTGAACTGTTTTTTTATACTGTTGATACTTCGCATCAATCTTGTCCGATAGTTCTTCATAAGGTACTTTTACTTCGACTTTCTTCTGAAATTGTTCATGATCTTCAATTTTGACTTCCAATCTAAACTCCTTTTGTCGTAAATTAAATAAAACAATGAATTTCAAACGAAGTGCGAGAGGGGGGATTCGAACCCCCACACCGGAAAGTACTAGATCCTAAGTCTAGCGCGTCTGCCAGTTCCGCCACTCTCGCGACGTGTTTTTTAAATATAAAAAAGAATCGTGCAAATGTCAATGTTTTTTTAAGTTAAAAATGGTTAGTTTGGCTATTCAATGCACTTTTGTAATAAAAGTTCCGCCACAACCGGCCTTTCCAAAACCGACGTTCGCGAAATAAAATTAGCTGTTCTGGCTCGCTGCTGCTATTTTTTTAGAAAATTTCCTCTGCAATTAATATGCCAGGCATAAGAAAATTGATAACTCCTAAAAAAATTAATGAATTAGCAAGATTCTTGAATGTTGAGGTTTCACCCGAATTCACAAACAAGAAAATGATGAGAACATTTTGAAATTTCAAATAAATTGTCATCCTTTTTCCGGCAAAAGGAAATGTAAAATGATTTCTCAAGGCATGTAATATCTTTGATTTAAAAAGATGCCAAAAGATGCACAAAAAAATATTAAATTTAACCTTGCATTTTAATCTGATATTTGATAAATTCAGCCGTCAAATAAAACAAAGGAGATCATTTATGAAGGCGTTGTTAGAAAAATTAAACATTAAAGATGTCAATCCCGGCGGCTGCACGGGAATGGACGAGTGGATCACAGATGCGGACGGGAAAGAATTGGTTTCGTACAATCCCGCCACCGGCGAGGCAATTGCGCGTGTGATTCAGGTCGGAGAAAAGGGATACGAGAAAATCATCGCCAAAGCGGAAGAGAGATTTCTGAGTTGGCGCATGGTTCCGGCGCCCAAGCGCGGAGAAATCATTCGCGATTTAGGGCAAGCGTTGCGCGAAATGAAAGAGCCGCTGGGTGAATTGGTGACTCTGGAAATGGGAAAAATCAAAGCCGAAGGCCTGGGCGAAGTACAGGAAATGATTGACGTTTGTGATTTTGCTGTGGGTCTGTCGCGCCAATTATACGGTCTGACTATACACTCGGAGCGTCCGGGCCATCGCATGTACGAGCAATGGCATCCGTTGGGACCGATTGCGATTATCACCGCGTTCAATTTCCCGGTAGCGGTCTGGGCGTGGAACGCGGCTATTGCTGCTGTCGCCGGAGACACGATGATCTGGAAGCCATCTTCGGAAGTTCCCTTGACGGCCGTTGCCGTGCAACACATCGCCAACAAAGTGGCTGCCGATCACAACGTCGATGGCGTTTTCAATTTGCTCATCGGCGCCGGCAGAACCATCGGCGAGCGGCTGATTAACGATTCGCGTATCCAATTGACTTCTTTCACCGGCTCCACAAAAATGGGACGCCGCGTTTCCGAGGCGTCCGCCAAAAGATTTGGCAGAACGATTTTGGAACTTGGCGGCAATAACGCCATTATCGTCGCCGAAGACGCTAATCTCGATTTAGCGGTGCGCGCGATTTTATTCGGCGCTGTCGGTACGGCAGGCCAGCGCTGCACATCGACGCGGCGAATTATCATGCACAAATCCATCGCCAAAGAGTTAACGGATCGGCTGATCAACGCCTACAAACAGGTTAAAATCGGCGATCCGCTGCAAGATACCACTTTGATGGGCCCGCTGGTGACCGAGGCTGCCGTAGAAGATATGATGGCGGCGTTGGAACTGGCGCAACAACAAGGCGGGGAAATTATTTACGGCGGCAAACGCTTGCCTGATATTGGCGAACGATTTGTAGAGCCCACCATTGTGAAAATGCCGCAGCAGACGGAAATTGTAAAAGAAGAGACCTTTGCCCCGATTCTCTATTTGCTGGAATATGAAACCATCGACGAAGCGATTCAAATTCACAATGACGTGCCGCAAGGTTTGTCCAGCGCAATTTTTACGACCAATTTGATTACTGCGGAGACGTTTTTGTCGCAGCGGGGTTCGGATTGCGGCATTGCCAATGTGAACATCGGCACTTCCGGCGCGGAAATCGGCGGCGCGTTTGGCGGCGAAAAAGAAACCGGCGGCGGCAGAGAATCCGGCTCCGATGCCTGGAAAGGCTACATGCGTCGTCAGACGAATACAATTAATTGGTCAAGTGATATGCCTTTGGCGCAGGGAATAAAGTTCGGAGATTAGGATCAGCGCTGAATCTTTTTCCGGCAATGGAAATCATATTAAACGGCAAAACATTAAGAAAAAAATGGTCTCTCTTCTGTCTGAAAAACGAGAAGCAGAGACCATCTTTTTGTGCATTTTTTAATTAAGGGCATTGATTTCCATTTTTGCAGGAGGGAAATATGGCAGAGAAAAACAAGGGAAGAATTACTTTTGAAACAGACGTGGAAGATTTAGCGTTAAACTTTCCCAAATCTGTGCATTTTTTGACGGCGAATAATGTCCGTTGCATCCGCTGCGGGGAACCGTTGTGGTGTTCGGTGGGCGAATTGTTTGAAATGGATCACGTGGAAAATCCGGATAACTTACTCGCCGAATTGAATGAATTTATCGAAGAAAATTATCCGGAATAATTTGTTCTTGTCGTCAGAGTTATCACGTTGATCTTGGAGTTTTGCATGTCTGAAAAGGCTTTAAATTATAAATATTTGTTCGGGCCGGTGCCTTCCCGGCGATTAGGAATTTCCCTGGGCGTGGATCTGGTGCCTTACAAAACCTGCTCGTTGGATTGCGTCTATTGCGAATGCGGCAGGACGACAAATTTAGCTCATGAACGCCGGGAATATGTTCCCACAAAAGAAGTGCTTGCTGAATTGGATGCTTTTTTAGGATCGTTGCCTGAACTGGATTTTGTCACTTTCTCCGGTTCCGGCGAGCCCACGCTGCACTCGGGCATTGGCGAAATCATTCGCTTTCTGAAAAAGAATTATCCCCAATATTCAATCGCCGTCTTGACAAACGCCACTTTGCTCAGCGATTCCGCTGTCGTCGAGGAGGTTTTACCTGCGGACATCATCATGCCGTCGCTGGATGCGGCGTCGGAAGAAGTGTTCCGCCGTCTTAATCGTCCGGCTGAAAATTTGACAGCAAAAAAAATCATCGCTGGGTTAGTTTCCTTGCGAGAAAAATTTTCCGGCGAACTGCTGCTGGAAATTTTCGTCATCCCCGGATTTAATGATTCGGAAAGCGAATTAGCATTATTGAAAAAGGCGGTTCATCACATTAAACCCGATCAGGTGCAGCTAAATTCGCTGGACAGACCCGGGGCAGAATCCTGGGTCCGGCCCGCGCTGCGGAAGCGACTGAGCGAAATTGCTGATTTTTTGGAATGGAATACGGGAATAATCGCCCGTTTTAGCCCGGTCGCCGAAATTCGCGGCTACGATTTTTCCACGGAACAAGCGATTTTGCAGACGCTGAAACGCCGTCCCTGCACCGTGGAAGATTTGAGCGCATCGCTGGGGCTGGTACCCGCTGAAGTTAAAAAGTACCTCAACGGTTTAATGGAACAAAACATGATTTTGACAGAAAAGTTGGAACGAGGAATTTTTTACCGCGTCCTGAATGAAGAGGAAAAATATTATGGTTGAAGAATCAGTCCGGGGAATTTTGCAGTCGCTGCCGCCGCACGTGATTTTGGTGGCTGCGGCGAAAACGCGCACGCCGGAAGAAGCGCTCGCTGCCATCAGCGCGGGCGTCAAAGTTATCGGCCACAATTACGTGCAGGAAGCCGAGGATATGTTTGCCGTGATCGGCAGACAGGCACAGTGGCACATGATCGGGCATTTGCAGCGCAACAAAGTCAAGAAAGCGGTGCCGATTTTTGACATGATCGAAACTGTGGATTCGCTGCCATTGGCGGAAATCATTGATCGCGAGTGCGAGAAACACAAAAAAACAATGCCGGTTCTCATCGAAATAAACAGCGGCCGGGAAGCGAACAAAACCGGCGTTTTGCCGGAAGATGCGCTCGAGCTGGCGGAAAAAATTAGCCAGTTGCCGCATCTGATAATTCAGGGACTGATGACCATGGGGCCTTTCACCGGCGATCCTGAAGACGCCAGACCTTACTTTCGCGTGACCCGGGAAATTTTTGAAAAAATTAAAAAAGAGAACCTGCCCAAGGCGGAGATGAAATTTCTTTCCATGGGAATGAGTAACAGCTACGAAGTGGCAATCGAAGAGGGCGCGAATATTGTCAGAATCGGAACGAAATTGTTTGGGCCCAGAGCATAGCGAGAAAATAAAATGAGCGAAAAATATCCGGAAATGATTTCTTTTTCCTACGAATGCATTCCCTGCGCCATGGGGAGTGTGATTAATTTAATCAAGAACGGTGTTGTCCCGCCGGAAAAACGGGAGCCGCTGATTAAAGAAGTGTTGCGGTTTTTGAGCGGCGTGCCCTTTGACCAATCCCCCATTGAGATGGGTCGGGATTTGCATCGCGTGATTCGGAAATTTTTAGGCGATGCGGATCCGTATGCCGGCTTGAAGCAGAAATTCAATTCCCTACTTTTGGACAGGTACGATGAATTGACGGAATTTGTACAGCGGAGCGAGCGTCCGTTTGAAGCAGCGCTGCGCTTGGCGATTGCAGGAAACGTGATTGATTTTGTCGCCAATAACAATTTTGACATTCACAGCACCATTGAAAGGGCGAAAACAGTGACGCTGGCGGTTGATGATTCCGCGCAATTGGAGAACGACATTCGAAATGCGAAGAGCGTGCTCTATCTGGGGGATAACGCCGGAGAGATCGTTTTGGACAGAATTTTGCTGCAAACGCTGCAACATCCGCGCGTTTATTTTGCTGTGCGCGGCAATGCGGTCATTAACGATGCCACGCGACAGGACGCAGAACAAATCGGGCTGAGTGATTTAGTGACAATCATCGACAATGGCGACGATGCGCCGGGTACAATTTTGCCTGACACTTCGGCTGAATTTCGGAAGATTTTCTACGACGCGGATTTGATCATTTCCAAAGGTCAGGGAAATTTCGAAAGTCTGATGAATTGCCAACGACCTCTCTATTTTATTTTGATGGCGAAATGCGACCACGTCGCGAAAATTTTGGGTGTGAATAAAGGCGATTTTATTGTTAAAAAATCTGTGGGGTAGGCACGGATGACACGGAGAAAGAGAAATAAACAAGAATCTTTTTGCTGATTTTTCATCTAAAATTCTGATGAGAAATTTTTTTAAACCACAAAGGCGCAAAGCACGAAGAGAAAATTAATTAAAAAAATTATTTTGTCATTTCTGCGTAAATCCGCGCGATCAGCGTGAACTTATAGTTGAAAAAAAGTAAGAAAAAGCGACTTCGAAGATAACAAGAAAAAAACTTTGTGTCTTCGAGTCTTGGTGGCAGAAAATATTTTCGAATGAAAGGAAGGATAAAAAGAAATGCCAACTTATGATTATCGTTGCAAAAAATGCGGGCACGAATTTGAGTTATTTCGCAGCATTGTGGATGAAGCGGTTGTGCTGTGCCCAAAATGCGGAACTGTGGCGGATATTATCATTGGAAAAGGAGCCGGAGTGATTTTTCATGGCAGCGGCTTTTATTTGACTGATTACAGCAAAAAACACAACATTTCTTAATTTTTTAAAGTAAGGAAA
The DNA here is from genome assembly GCA_013152715.1 of Calditrichota bacterium. Taxonomy (NCBI): domain Bacteria; kingdom Pseudomonadati; phylum Calditrichota; species Calditrichota bacterium. The sequence goes on along the minus strand of JAADFU010000074.1, from coordinate 2,319 downwards.
AATCATGTCGAAAGAGACAAAAGTCGAAATAAAAGGCTTTGAAGCAAAACACTACGATGCGCTGTTGGATTTTATCTCGCTGGGAAAATACAAATCTTTTATCCGAAAAGCGATTTCCGACATGAACATTCAGCCCGACGATAGAATTCTGGACATGGGCTGCGGCACCGGGAGAAACGCTTGCCTGATGGCAGAGTTTCTGTCGGAAAAGGGCGCGATTTTGGGGCTGGACATTGGCGAGGAAATGATCGCGCAATTCGGGAAAAATTGTGCGAAATTTCCCAACGTTGGCGTCCGAAAGATGCGTATCGATGAGCCGCTGTCGTTGGAAAACGAATTTGACAAAGCGCTGTTGTCTTTTGTTTTTCACGGCTTCCCGCCGGAGAAACAGGAGAAAATTATCGCCAATGCCAGAAAAGCGCTCAAGCCCGGCGGCGAACTTTTCATTTTGGACTACGAAGAATTTGATCTGGAAAAAAAGCCCTGGATTTTCCGGCTTATTTTCAAAAAAACGGAATGCCGGCTGGCGCAGGACTATTTGAAAGTGGATTGGAAAAATTATTTACGCAAGCGCGGATTTGACGATTTTGATGAGAAAACATATTTTCGCAATATCGTTCGCCTGCTGCGCGCTCGCCTGACCGAAAAATAGTTTGCTGAGGCAAAAAAGGAGTGATTCCCATGCTGATCAAAAAAGAAAACAGAAAAATTTTGCTCTGGATGTTCCTTTTTGGCGTTGCCATGGCTTATTTGGAATCAGCGGTCGTTGTTTATTTGCGCGAAATTTTTTCCCCGAACGGCTTTCAATTTCCGATCATTCTCATCCCGCAAAAAATGGCGCTGATTGAAATCGGCAGAGAAGCGGCGACGCTGGTGATGCTGCTAACGGCGGCAATCATCGCCGGAAAGAGCCGCTGGACGCGGTTCGCCTTTTTCATGTTTCTGTTCGGCGTGTGGGACATTTGGTATTACGCGTGGCTGAAAATTTTTCTTAATTGGCCCGCTTCTTTATTCACCTGGGATTTGCTGTTTCTCATTCCGGCTCCCTGGGCGGGCCCCGTGCTGGCGCCGGTCATTGTTTCGATTTCTTTGATCGCCGGCGCACTGGTGATTTTGATGATTGAAGACAGCGGTTTTCGCTTCAGTTTGCAAAAGTGGGAATGGCTCCCCTTTCTGATGATTCCGCTATTCATTTTTATTTCATTCATTTTAGACGCGCCGCTTGTGCTGCGTCAGGGAATCCCGGAAAGTTACCACTGGGAGTTGCTGATCGCCGCTGAAATATTGGGTTTGCTTGTATTTTTGAATGTTTGGAATCGTTTCCGAAAAAAAGAAATGGCAGGAAAACAATGAAATTGCTCATGTTTTACGTAGATTCTTTTCACTACAGTCCGGTTTTGAAAGCCTCGGACGAATTCGATGACGAGGCCATTGAAGGCGCTGCGGAGAATGCAATTTTGGCTTTCATTCACGTCGAGGCTGAAGATGAGAAAAAAATTTCCCATTCCGTCACACGGCTGATAAAAAATGTGAAGTGGCTTGCCGGAAAAAACAATACCAAAAAAATCGTGCTCCACTCTTTCTCGCATCTTTCCGACAGCAAAGGTTCTGCCGGGACAGTCAAAGAAATTTTTGTTCAGGCCAGGCAGCGGCTCGCGACTGTGGGCTATGACGTCTCACAAACTCCGCTCGGCTACATGTGCGACATTTCACTTTCTGCGCCCGGTACGCCGCTGGCGCGCGTATTCAAAAGTTTTTGAGTGACGCATGATTATCTGGTTCGGTTTTTTTCTCTCGTTTCTCGTCATTCTGCTCGTCTCCCGCAAAAGTCTCTGGCTGGCGCTGGTAATCGGCTCCTATTTGCTGGGAATTTTCAGCCTGTCTGTGGCGCAGATGCTCCGGCTCACCTGGCAGACTCTCTCGGATCCGTCGGTGCTGCTACTGGCAATGTCTGTGGGAATCATTCCCGTCATCGGCGGCATCATGCAGCAGAGCGGCTTGATGGATGACTTTGTCAATAATTTGCCTTTCAGCCAAAAAACAGTGATGGTTTTTTCCGCAGCATTCGTGGGCATGCTGCCCATGCCCGGCGGTGCGCTGCTTTCTGCGCCGTTGATCGAAAAAAGCGGAGAGGGCGTTTCTGCTGCGCGCAAGGCAGCAATAAATGTGTGGTATCGGCATGTTTTGTTGCTCATCTATCCGCTGGGAATGCTGCTGGCAACCACTGCCATGGCAAAAGTGAATCTCTATCACGTTGTGCTGTATCTGCTCCCCGGATTCGCGCTGATGATGCTTTCCGGCTCGCTTTTTTTACTTCGT
>JAADFU010000073.1 GCA_013152715.1 Calditrichota bacterium | reverse complement strand
CCTTTGGCGAACATGCGCACGCCGTTAATTTCAAAAGTCCAGGGATATGAGCCGACGACTTTTCCCATACGATAAACATTACCCACCGCTTTGCCCATTTCCTGGATGAATGAATCGACATCGTCGTTGTCAACCATTTTTAATGTTCGAATGCCGAATTGCACGCTTTTCTGATCGGAAATGCTATTTTTCGCGATCAATTTGATTTCGGCAAGGTATAAATTCGGCTCGCCCATGCCGTTGGGCCACCACAATTGGGCGTTGGGAATATCAATTTCTTGTGAAATGAGGACGGTTTTATTGGCGGAAATGGTGCCCGATTTTTCAAATGAAATATCTTCACCGGAAAAATTCTTCCCGCGAATAACGCCCCGAAGCTCGAAAGATTTTTCCTGATTTGAAAGGTTGGAAATTGCTGCGGAAATGGAAATTTGCGCGTGATTTTCAGATTTTAGCTTTGTCACAATGTGCGGTTTGTCAATGCAAATCGGACCTGTGATGCGCAATTTCACCGGCTGCCAGATGCCAACCGGAACCATGTGCGGCGCCCAGTCCCAGGCAAAAAGACATTGAGCAATGGAATACAATTGTTGGCGTCGGGAGTCAAAAGTCAGCCCGTTCACTTTTTTGATATTTCTGGCGTCCTCGGGCGCTTCGAGGCGGACAACGAGATGGTTCTTGCCGTTGAAATTTAGCAAGTCGGAAATGCGAAAGCTGCGCGGATTGAACATTCCTTCCAATTTGCCCAGAAATTTTCCATTCAACCAGACTTCACCTTTGAAAACAGTTCCTTCAAAAACAATGCCGATGAATTTTCCTTTTTCAGATTCATCAACTTCAAAATCCCGGCAAAACCACCATTCCCGATTTTCCACCGAGAGCGCTTCTTCGTTGTTGAAGCCGAAATAGGGATCGGGAATTTTACCGGCGGCAAGTAGCGCCTGCCGGACAGTTCCGGGCACCGGCGCTGGAATAAAACCGCTTTTGTCAAAATCTGGGGAAAAGACATTTTTTTTGACGCCTTCTCCCAGCGTAAAATCGTTGACACGCCACGCACCGCTCAGATCCACTGTTTTGAATTGGCTGTTTGTCACTTTTTCCTCCGAATCATCGAACGCAGGGCTGAAAAATGGAATCAAGAATTTCATCAAAATTAGTGATGTGACAATTATGTTTTGCAATTGATGCAACATAACGCACGACTCTGAAATTATTTTGTTTGTGCCTGAAAATAAAAAACGAAAAATTTCTCGATAATGGTTGGGAAATTTTCTCAGGCAAACAGCATCCCATTATTTGGCAGTTTCTTTTTTACTTCTTCTTTTTCTCGGTCTTGTTTTGCCGAATGAACCACGAAAAATCTTGCCACGTTTGGTCTTTTTGTCACCTTTTCCCATTGAATCCTCCTGTCAATAAATTAAACGCTGGTCTTGATTTTATTTATTCAATCAACAATATCGTGCTTGACTTTCGCTCCGATTTCTGTTTGTTTGCCGGGCCAAATTTTACGGCCGGGATAAATCGAATTATTGATGCCGGTTTTGACATTGTCCGCGATGACGGCGCCGAATTTTCTTCTGCCTGTATCGACTAATTTCCCCTTCACCAAAGATTTAACATTTTCGCCGTCGTGGCGCAGATTGGCGGAAACAAATCCGGCTCCCAAATTCACGTTTTCGCCGATGACGGAATCGCCGACAAAACTCAAATGGGAAATTTTCGTGTTACTCATGATGATGGAATTTTTTATTTCCACGGCCTGACCTATCTGACAATTATCGCCAATGGCAGTGTGCGCGCGAATGTAAGCATTGGGTCCAATGATGCAATTATTTCCGATGATCACAGGCCCTTCGATGTAAACGCCGGATTTGATCAAAGTGTTTTTCCCGATGACCACGCTTCCCTTGAGTTGGACGTTCATTTCCACAGAGCCAAGAATTTCTCTGCTGGAAGAGGTTTTCATGAAAAATTCCTGCGTCTCCAGCAACTCCCAGGGGTAGCCGTTCGCCAGCCAGAATCCTTCGATCATGTGCGTGTAAAATGGCTTGTCGTTGGCGAGCATTAAAATCGACGAGGTGATTTCGATCTCTCCGCGCTCGCTGACTGGCGTTTTTTCGATGTAATCGAAAATTGAGCGGTCGAAAACGTAGGCGCCGACGTTGGTGAGGTTGCCGATGAATTTTCTGGGTTTTTCCACCAAATTCAGCACGCGATTGTTTTCATCCACCTCAAAAACGCCGTATTGCGAGGGGTCTTCTTCCCAGCGCGCCAGCGCTGCGTACTCGTATTTTGTGAGTGCTTCGATGTCTTCTTGGGCGTAAATATCGTCGCCGTTCAGTACGATAAATCGATCCTGGATGAAAGACGCTGTCTGCAACACGGCGTGTCCCGTGCCCTTTTGCTCTTTTTGCTCGCAATAGCTGATTTTAATGCCGCGCCACTCGGGGCCGATGTGCTCCTCAATCATCTCTTTTTTGTAGCCGACGATGAGAATCACTTCTTCAACCAGCCCATGCAATTGTTCCAAAATGTGTTCCACAATTGTCTTATTCGCGACCGGCAGCAATGGCTTGGGACGAGTGAGTGTCAAAGGATAAGTGCGCGTGCTTTTTCCGGCAACCATGATCGCGGCTTGCATCTTTTGCTCCTGAGATTTGTTTTCAGTTATCAGAATCTGCGCAACAGAAAAATTCAAAGCCTAAAGATAGGGCAAATCTACCTTTTTGTCAAGGAGAATTTTGATAAATTCAAAATTATCGGAAGCGCTGTGGTTTGCCGCAGCGCGCACAGAGGATTTTTTCGAAAACAGGTGTACCTCATTGCCCTCGGCTTAAGGGAAAAATTGGTTTCCACATTGTCAATTGACAGTTCTCAATTAACTAATCACAATTAAATTAGTTTAGAAATTAGCTGTTAAAACAAATTACTACGATTAATTGTCAATTGCGAACTGCTAATTGACAATTCTGAACGAAACAATAATTCAAAATCACTTAAACTGACGGCTATGAGGTGTACCCCAAACTAAAAGTTGGCGCACACCCGCTTTTTACATTGAAACAAAAAACTTCTTGCTTTTTCACTCACAATTTTTTATTATTCACTGAATTGAATCGATTATTTTTGAGGAACAGTTATGAGAACTTTTACGGCGAAATTAATTTTAATGGGAATTGTGCTGTTTCAATTTTCTGCGGCGTGCCAGGATGCGCCCAAACCGGACGCGCGCGGCTACATCGTCAAGGTCGGCGATCGTGTCGATGATTTTACGCTCACTTTTTTGGATGGGACGAGCAAGAAATTGTCACAAATCGATGCCGACGTCATTGTGCTCAATTTTTTCGCTTCGTGGTGCGTCGTGTGCCGCAAGGAAATTCCGCATTTAGAGAGCGAAATCTGGCAGCCTTTGAAAAACAAAAAAGTGATGGTCATTGGCGTCAATTACAAAGAAAAAAAGGATGTCGCAGAAAAGGCGCGCAAAGAAATCGGGATGACTTACCCCGTGGCGCTGGATATTGACGGAAAAATTTTTGAACGCTTCGCCCGCGGCGGCGTAACGCGAAATATTGTTCTAAACAAAAATCTGCATATCATTTTTCTCACCCGACTCTTTAATCCCGAAGAATTTGCAAAAATGAAAAAAAGGATCCACAAACAAATGCAATCAACTCGTTCCGCAAAACAGACGGAAGGAGAGGCAATGACAAAACATCTCGATGATCTGGCGCAATCAGGCAAAAAAATCCCATTGATTTACCAGGGCAAGCACAAATTGTATCTGGAAGGTAAGATTTTTAGATTTGACAAAAAAGAGATGGAGCTTGGCGTTTCGCTGTTTGAAGATGATATTGTTGCTAAAAAGTATGATGCAAAGGAAAAAATTTTTCGCATCGATTACCGCCATTTCGACGGCGTCCGCATCGCTGTACTGCCGATGACAAAATTCAAAGTGCCGGCGGAAGTGGAAAAGGTCGTCATCGCAGAAATTGCGAAATGAACTGGAATTTCTCGGCCACAGTGAGTCAAAATCGCAGCGTGGCTTTCAATCGCATGGGCTGCAGCAACAGATCGATCCCGTCCAAAATAGAACGAACACCGATATTTGCCGCCTGAAGCGATCTCATTGAACAGCCTTCGTTTTCCATCACAATAATCCCCAGCGCGGCCGCCGCAAGCATGAGTCTGTCGTTATTGCCGTTGCCGAATGTGACTACCCTGTCGGCTCCCAGCGAATTGATGTAATCCAATTTTTGAAACGCTTCATTTTTCCCTTGCAAAATGTGCAACGTGACGGGCAAGTCGGCTAATTGCGCCGCCGCTTTACCGAAGGTGTCGGCAGTTAAAATGTGCACAGCGATTTGCGAACTCAAGCCGCTAAGTTTGTCCTTTACGCCCGGCAATAATTCGCCGTCGATCGCCAGAGTTCCGTTGTAGTCGAAAACCGCGTATTTGAGTGAAATTTTTCCGAATCCCGGAATGTCTGTTTCAATCATTTTCCTCTCCCGTCAAAAGTCCTGGCTATTTTCTTTCAAGAAACGAATTCAGAGGTCAACAGGTTCCCTAATAATTTGAGATCAAGCGACTAATTGATGATTATTATGAATGCGCCGAATTACAAAATCGTTATTAACTATGATATTGAAGGAAGCATCGGGAGAATAAGTGAAAAATTATGAGCGCAACAATAGGCAAAATAACAGTCAGTTAAGCCAGTCAACTTTGCAAATCATTATTTCTTAAGAAATGGAAACGAATTTTATTAGCCAATTGGAAAATTGGAACAGGGAAAAATACTAATTATCGTGTGAATTAACTTTCTGTTTTTATAATTAATTGTCCGTAATAAGAGCATAACCTAAATGGTTTAAGATAATTAATTGTGGAGAGGATAGCATCATCTTGCTTTTGGATTAGTTATGCATAAAAACAAGTTAATGCTAATATTATTAAGAAAATAACTTTTTGAATTTAAACACTAAAAATAATAAAATAAAATAAGAAGAAAAAAATCTTGACATTTAAAAAATAAAATGTTACATTTGTGTAAAATAATACGAAAAGATATGAAATCGGTTTTTGTCGAACTAAACTATTCGCGTCAAAATAACTGAAGCATAACGAGAAGGAGGGGTAATCAGTGAAAATCAAAATTTTGTCAGGTTGTGCGTTACTCGTTGTTCTGCTTTTCTTTGGCTCTCTTTTTGCGCAGCAAACTCTGTCTCCGCCGTTGAAACATGAAAAGACAGTGTATGTTTCTCCGGAACATCATGTTTATCTTCCCAGTCACACAATGCCGCTCTATTTAAAACTTTCGACTTCAGCGGATGATTCCGCGCCGTCGCATCTGCTTTACAGCGAAAAAAGTTACAAAGACGCCGCCAAAGCAGGAAAACCGGTGATGGCGTTGCCTTTTTTTATGGAAAATGAAGGCAAGCACAGTGTGATTCATCCCAGCGCGAAATTTTGGAAGGAAAAGGGCACCAATCCCGAGGCGCTACTGGAGCCGGATCGCATCTTTTACATTTACGTGGACGAAAGCAGTCCGGTATCGAAAAGATTTATCACGGACGCGCCAAAAATCAAGGACGGACAGATCACGATTTACGGCGAACCGGTGTCTATTCGGATGGAATCTTCGGATAACAATTCCGGCGTCAAGGAGACATACTATTCCATCAATGGCGCTCCTTTTTCTCCTTATTCGGCAGCGCTGACGATTGATAAGGAAGGCGCGTACAATCTGCGCTATTATGCGGTGGACCATGTCGGCAACGCCGAAAAAGCGATCACTTATCTGTTTGATCTCGATTTGACGCCGCCAACCACAAATCACACAGTAAAAAATATTCACAAAGGTGACATTTTGTCTCCGCGAGCCTATTTGGAATTGACCAGCACGGATAACCGTTCCGGCGTTCAAAAACTGAGCTATGCCTTTGATGCCGGGACAGAAAAGACCTATTCGGGAAAAGCGGTTCCCACGGCGTTGCTGTCAGACGGGGATCACACTTTTTCCTATTACGCACGGGACAAAGTTAAAAA
>JAADFU010000072.1 GCA_013152715.1 Calditrichota bacterium | reverse complement strand
TAGATCAAAAACCTGGTTTTTTAAAATTAAATTTTTTGATAAAAACTTCGTGAACTTCGCGTCCTTCGTGGTAAATAAAAATCCAAAAAACGAGGTTTGCGAAAATGAAAAAATCCGAACTGCTATTTGAAAAATTGAAGAAAAATCGTTTGATTGGCTTGTTGTCTCCGAAAACTGTTGAGCAATGCATTGTCGCTTACGAAAATTTAAATCCGCTGGGCGTGGTGTTGGAAATTGCTTTTCGCACCGAAGCTGCTGCCGAAGGCATCCGGGCGTTGTTGGAGAAATATCCCGATGCGCTAATTTTAGCGGGCACAGTGATGATGAAAAAGCAGGCGGAAATGGCAATTGAAACCGGCGTCGCTGGGATTGTTTCTGCGGATTACATGCCGGAAGTTGTGGAAATTGCAGTAAAAAAGGATGTGATGTGCATCCCCGGCGGAATCAACGATTGCGGCAAGCAGTTGGTGCAAAAGGCGCAAATTTCAGGATGTGATTTGAATGAATTGAAAGAGAAATATCCTTATCAGTGGACATACAAGCTTTTTCCGGCAGCGACAGTCACGGGTTCAAATATGGGATTAGCAAAAGCGTGGAAGGGGCCTTTCAAAGATTTAACGGTTGTTTACACCGGCGGTGTTTCGTTGAAAAATTTACCAGAAGCAGTGGCGCTCGATCCCGACGGAATTTTTTGCGGCTCCGCAGTGACGAAAGCCATCGACGAACCGGAAAAAATGGTCGAAGAAGCGGAAAAGTGGCTGGAGATCATTCGGGCAAAGAAGAACTAACCGGAACTGATGCGTGAAAATATTTTGAAGAATTGTTTTTTTCATCGGCGGCGTTCCGGAAAACTATGAGGAAAGAGTTCACGCGTTCGACTACCTGATGGGTCTGACAGACCTGCAACGCGAAATTGACCATGATCCGTCTCAATTTTTTGAACAAAATAAATTTTAGGACGTGAAATTTTATATTTTTGCCGTTGCCTTTTCAATGAATGCCAACTTTTGAAATGGTTCACTACGCCGTTTTTGCCAGGAACAAAAAGATTGATGGCTCAATTGCAAAATAGAACTCATTTTTTTGACTCATAAAACAATTTCAAATAAGGCGGAAAAATGAAAAAGAAACTGGTCATCCTCGCAGTGTGCTGGGCGCTTTTCGCTGTAAGTCCCTTGGCGCAGGCGCAAAAAATTCTTCTCTGGGAAAACTATGGACAGGCACTAATGATCTCGCCGGAAACAGGCATGCAGATTACGCCTGATTTTGATTTAAGATTAGCTCTGGCAGCTAACGCGCGGCAATTTGAACCACAAGATACTCTCCCGCAAGACCTTTCTTCTTACGATATCATTTTTATTACGCTGGGTTTTGCCATGGATTGTGGCTGAGCCGGGATCAAGCCGGCAGGCCAAATCAGTTCGGTCGAACTGGAACGTCTTTCTGATTTTCTCCTCTCGGGCAAATCCATTTACATTGAAGGAAATGACTTTGCTCAAGATCACCATGAAAGCAAGTTTTTTGAGTTAACCGGTTGCGGCTACAAAAGCGACGGCAACGACATTGGCAATGTCACCGAACTCTTTGGCGAAGATTCAAGTTTTTGTCAGGGAACCCATTTTATCTACGGTCATGAACCAGGTCCTCGCGTGAAATCCGATGTGCTCAGTAACAATGGAGCCAATGTCCTTTTTCGTTCCCAGGACAGTCTGATTTACGGCGCCTATCTGGATAATGGAAACTATCGCATCATTACAACCAGCATCGTCATGAGCGGGATTGTGGACGGCGACAGCCCAAATACAAAAATCGAACTCATGGGGGAGTATTTGAATTTTTTAGAGCGAGAAACGGACGCTATTGACATCTCTCGCCATAGATCGTCAGTAATCGATAACTTTCAAATTTACCCCAGCTATCCGAATCCGTTCTCCAATGCAACTCAAATTCATTTTCGGTTATTGCGACCTTTCTCACAGGTGACGCTTTCCATTTACAATGTGCTGGGTCAGCAGGTAAAAACAATTATGCAAACAGCAACGCGTCAGGGCGACAATTTCATTAACTGGGATGGCACGGATTCAAATCAATTGCCGGTTCCGCCGGGCACTTATTTCTTTCAGCTAAAAAATGAGGGGGAGGCAAAAATAGGGAAGCTGATTTTGGTCAGGTAATATTGCAAGTGTAGAATAAAAAACCGGGCATCGTTTTTTGCTCGGTTTTTTTAATGTTAAATTTATGTGTGTAATTCGATGGTTCTGATATTTAGCCTTTCAAAAAATGTCACAAGTAAGTCTGTTAAATGGCAAATGATTTTAGGCAAAATAATTATTTCAGCAATTTTGTGCTGCTCCGGAATTGGCCTTTTTATGCATTATTAGTTCATTCTGTAAGATCAATTTTTCAAATTGCTCGCAATCAGTTGTTTTCGTCCCTGTTTAAAACCACGATCTCGAACTGCTTTTTCTATCAATTTCCCGAGTCTGCCTTCCATTTCTATGAGCACTAATTCCTCTCTGTCAAGGGAAATCACGTACATCGCGCGCAAGCGATGGCGATGAATCCGGGTGAAAATCCAGACATTTTCATCTCTGTCTTTGACTTTGACGATGGCGGAATAGCCGCGTTGTTTGAGCCGCTGTTCGATGTTTGTCGGGATTCGCGGCAAGTTCGTTTTGCTGTTTTCAATCTGGTACACGCCAACCTGCAGGCTGTGGATTTCTTGAAGCATTTCGCGGACATCGGGCTCGATGTCCGTGAAAGCTATAGCGATCCTGCCAAGAGTGATTAATTCCGCGCCGATTTGAAACTGCACTTCGGTATTCAAATCCATGTCGCTGAACGAGCTAAAAATTTCATTTCTGGTCAGGCGAAAGTCGCGATCCACCATGACGCAGCCGGAAAAGAGAGAAGCTGCGGAAAATGCGAGTATGACAATTTTAAGTCGTAAATTACTTTTCATGGGAAGTCCCAATTTATTTTTCCGGTTCGATTTTTTGCAAATCATCAATTTTGAATTTTTTACCCAATTTTGAAACCTGATTCATGTCAATATTTCCGACGATATTCACGAACACGGCTTCGTTGCCATTGTCGATCGCCATTACAACCAGTCCCGCGATGCGATTTCTGCTGTCTGTTTTCAAGTAAATATTGGCGCGGTCGGTTTTGTCTTTGACGCGGACGATTTTTTCCCATTTTTGTTCGTGCAGCTTTTTCTCAATGCGATTGATCTGGGAGACAATTTTCGCGGCTTCTGTCGCCTGCAGTTTGAATGAATTTACCCGAATCAACAGCAAATTTTCCAGCATTGCAGACAATGCCGGGTCGTCGCCTTCTGTCACTGCGGCAACAATTTTCAACATCGGCGATTGCAGGAACACTTCCACGGACTCTTCAGCATCGCCGGGAATATCAATCTTACTGAAATCCACGTAGCCGGGGTGATCTTTGTACTGTTCATCGTCACCGGCGAAAACAGATATTTGCATCGAAATGAAAATGATCGCTAAAAAAATCGCACTTTTTTTGAACATGTCAACCTCCGAATTTTTGGTTTTGTTCATTCACTTGCCTTATAAACGGATCGGCCGCCTGATTTGTTACAAAAAAATGAGAAAAAATTTATTTATGTTGAAATATTGGGGGATATTTATTATCTTTTCCGTGTGAATTTGGCTGTCAAAAATTTGTACCCCAACAAGCGACAAAGGCACGAAGAAAAAAATGACACTTATCCTGATTCTCTCAATCACTTTAATTCTTCTCGGAATTTACGAAAAACAAAAATTAAATTGCGCTAAAAAAAATCAGACCTTGCGCATTCAGGTCAATGGCATTCGCGGGAAATCGACGCTGGTGCGGATGCTCACAGATTTGCTTACGGAGGCCGGAAAAAATGTAAGCGCCCGGGTCACCGGAGAAACGCCGCAAATTTTCGATTCAGAAAATGGCTGGCAAATTTTTCGCCGTCGCGGCAGCGCGCGCATCAAAGAAATCAGTCAATTTTTGCAGATTTCCGCCCGTCGCAAGCCAGATGTCATGATTTGCGAAAACATGGCGCTGCAGCCGGAGTATCAGCGGACTTTCGCGCAAATTTTTTCTCCGCAGATTTCAATTTACACAAATTTTCGCCTCGATCACCAGGAAATCATGGGCAGAACCAAAGCGCAAATTGCTGAAACATTGTCTTACTCATTGCCGGAGACAGGAACTGCAATGCTGCCGGAAGAGGAGAATTTGCGAGGTGAATTCAACCAACGCCATGCGGACAATTTAAAAATTTTAGCGAAAAAATCGGGTTCATCCAATGATACCGAAAACAATCCCTTCTACTTTCAATTTCAGGCGTTGGACGAAATCGGCAGGGAACTGGGAATTTTGCCGACGACAATTCAAAAGACAAAAGAGAAATGGGGGCGAAAATTAGCGGCGGAAAATTTTGTGCAGTCGATTTTCTTGAACGGCAGAAAAGTGAATTTCTTGAATCTGTTCACCTGCAACGATACGGAGTCAGCCTCGGAAATGGTGCGTTTTTTGCAAAAGAACAGAAATTTGAGCGGCAAAATAGCCGTCATTTTGGCGAGTCGGGAAGACAGACCTTTGCGCACGCTCGCTTTTGTCGATTGGCTGCAGAAAGAAAAATTCTGGGACAAATTGATCATTCAGGGAGGCACGCCATTTTTTGCTGTCAAAAAAAGGATCAAGGGAACCGTCTCGCCGCGATCGATCGTTTGCTTGCGGAATAAAAATGTCAGAGAAATTTTGACCGTAGCCGCAGCCGGAATGGACACCATCATCGGCATGGGCAATTTTGTCCACAGCGGAGAACTTTTCATGGGAGCCTTACAGGAATTCAAAGATGGAAACTGAAGCGATTTTTTTAGGAATTTTGTTGGGACTCATTTACTACGAATTTGTCGGACTCACGCCGGGCGGCATCATCGTTCCCGGCTATCTCGCCATCTACGTGCGGCAGCCGCTGGCGATTGTGGCGACATTTTTCGCGGCAATTGTTACTCTGTATTTAGTTCGCTTGTTGAGCAAAGCAGTCGTTCTTTACGGCAGACGCGCGTTTGTGTCCGCTGTGCTGATCGGATTTTTTCTGAAAATTGCTCTGGAAAAAATAATGTTTCTGACTGGAGATTTCAGTTCAGGTCTGGTAATCATCGGCTACATCGTCCCAGGCTTGCTGGCGCATGAAATGCGAAAACAGGGCGTCACAGCCACGATTCTCTCGGCGCTTTTTGTCAGCGTTACGGTGGCGGCGATTCTGGGACTCCAGCAATTGGTGAAATTGTGACATTCAGAAATCCGAAAATCAGCATCGTTCGGCTCTGGCTTGCGGTTGTGCTGGCTATTTCCGCAGTGGTTATTTTGTTTGTCCGCGAGAAAAAACAGCGAACTGCCTTCTACGACGAACAGGTCCAAGCCGCTAAAATGATGGCTGCCTGCATTGAAGGGCTGCGGCAGGCGCCGGTTGATTCCGCAGCGCTCACTTTTGATCCCAATCGGACAAATCTGATCGGCAGGGAATATTCTCCCATCACAACGACTCTCGGAGACCTGGCGGCGAAACGGACTGCCACAAATCCTGACTTTTCTGCGCTGCTGGTGAAGTGGTTCCACGAATTGAGAATTCCGCCAAACTCGCCAATCGCCGTCGGCAGCTCCGGTTCCTTTCCGTCACTGGCGCTGGCAACGCTGTGCGCTGCGAAAGCGATGAATTTACAGCCCTTGCTCATTGTCTCTCTCGGCGCATCCACCTTCGGCGCTAATCGACCGGATTTTACCTATCTTGACATGGAAAGTTTTTTGCGAACGAAAGGAATTTTGCATTACAAAACTGTTGCCGCGTCTTTCGGCGGCAGCGATGACAGAGGCGGCGGACTTTCCGAAGAAGGGATTTCTTCCTTGCGCCAGGCAGCAAATCGAAATCACGTTCCTGTGCTGAAGATCGAAAATTTTTCCAAAAATGTTCAATTACGTGCAAAGCTTTATTTCTCAAAGGGCAGCCCCGCTGCTTTTGTCAATATCGGCGGCGCGAGA
>JAADFU010000071.1 GCA_013152715.1 Calditrichota bacterium | reverse complement strand
TATGAACTACGAACTTCCTCAATCTCAACTTCCAGCAAATACTCCCGTTTTTCTCCCGGCTCCAGGAATTGTAACGTCCCTGCTTTGCGTTCCGCCGCTCGACCAGCGACGTGACAATTTGCCGGTTCGATTCCCAGGGCATAGAGTCCGGCGCCGGGCATTTTCCACTGCACCAGTCGATGCAACTGGCGAACGTCCCAGCGGAGAGTGACGGCGAGCGGGAATTTTCCGGAGCCAATATTGACGGGAAAATTCGGATTGACTATTTTTACTTCGGTTCTTGAATCGGCGTCTGTTTCCAAATCCGAATGATAATAAACCCGTTCAGCGTAGCCAACTTCCGGCTCCTGCCAGCGGTCATAACCTTCCACAGGCAAATCCGGTTCTCTTGGGGTTATTGTCTTTGAAGGAAAAATAATCCGGGTATCTTTGTCCATGAGCGGAAAGCCAAAATTAAAATGATACAAAATCATGTGCGGCACTGAAGAAAATCCGATATTTTCCACTGTGTCGTGAATTTTAATTTTGCTTTCGCCCGCTTTGCTGGTTATCTCTCTGGTGAGACGAATGGTTTCCGTGAACATTTTCGTTTCCATTACTTCGCCGCGAATGCGAATAAAATAGTCGTCTCCCTTCCAATTTCCCTCGGCGGAAATTAATTGCGCCGGCAAATGATGAATTCTTCCGTGGGCGCCCAGTTTTTCACCCTGGTCTGTATTTGGCGCACCGACTTGCGTTAAGCCGCAGGTTATCAAGAGTCCGCCAGCGGCAGTGCGCAACCACTCCGCGTCGTCATCGTCAAAATAAGCCGGATGGACAGGTCCATTGACCGAATGCCAGCTGAGCGGCGTGCCGCAAAATTCTGCCAGTCCGATGTCCAATGCGCGGGAAAGATTGACTTGATAATTCAAACCTGAGCCGGTGCGCACCTCTGCGATTTCCACGCCCTGGCTCCGTCCTTCGCGCAATTGAAATCGGCGAATGCCAAACAAATTTTCCGCAAATCCAGCGCGCGCATCCAATTCCCGACGCGTTCTTTTTTCTCCGAAAATATTCATAAATTTTCTCCTACCTATCTGTTGAACGCCGTCAAAATTGCGACAATGACCATGCTTGCAGAAAAAATCCAGTTCAGACGCCAGGAAACAACTCGTTCCCGGAGTTCGGGCAATTTGGCAAGCGATTTATGGACGAGAAAAAGAACGATGAAAACATCCAACATCGTCAGCAATCCTTCGCCTAAAAATTGAAATATTCTCTCGCCGCCATTAGCCACCCAGACTGCAGATTTTGTGGTTACAAGTGCAATAGGGATGAAAAGCAAAAAGTGCAATCCGGTCGCTCCGACACCAGCAAGGACAAAAGATAATCTCTTCGGATTTTCATTTTTGACGAGCAACGCCCAGAAAATTTCAAAAGTGACTCCCAACAAGATAACAGCAAAAAATTGGCAGCCCCAAAAAGGCGCGTTGAGAAATTTGAACAAGGCAGCGAGCAACGACATCGCTACAGAAAAGCCGCTAATGTTATGCACCATGCGCGACACAGCTAAAATCAAGACAGCGATGCCCACCAGCGCTACGGAGCGCGGGATTGTCGGATTATTTGCAAAAATTTTGTCGCCAACAATTTCCCAGATTCCCCAGAGCGACCCCCAGAACAAAACTCCCTGAATCAACGAACTTCTTTGCTTCATTTTTCACCTCTTTCTTTCAGTTAAAACATTTCAGTTATACCTAATTTTTTCAAAGTTTCCTCTTTGGGAACGCCATTTTCGTCCCAGCCCATCAGGCGATAGTATTCACTTTTCAAAGTATCAAGGTCCACAACTTCGCCTTTGCCAGGGCCGGAAGGCAATGGCTCTTGCAAAGACCGTTTTGGCAAAACGTCGTCCTTGCTGGTAAAACCATCGCGCAAATTGAAAAGTCTCGTGATATTGATTATTCTCTCGGCGATTTCCTCCAAATCGCGCGGATGAGAATATTCAAATCCAGTGCACGGATTTATCATCTGATAAATTTCTTTCAGCGTCATGCCAAATTTCACAAAATAGCACAAAATCATCGTATTGACCACGGTGGAATCCAGTTGATTGGAACGAAACAGGGCTGCTTTGCCTTCCACTTGTAGCGGGTCGGCTCCGCCTAAAATTTCCGTCAAAGGCGAACCGCGCAAATGGCATGCCCCTCGCTCGGAAATGGCGTAACTCAGGGCAATTCCTTTTGCTGCGCGCGGTAAATAGCCCGGCATTTCCAGCCCCTTCACCTGCATGGCAAACTCTTCACTGCCAGGAAATTGCTTGCTAATTTCGCGCACTCCTTTTTCCAGCAAAACGCCCACACCTTCGCCCTTTGCCATTTTTTCAGTCAATTGCACCAGCGCATCTCCGCTCCCCCATTTTGCTTCGATTCCATCGAGTTCATCTTTTCCAATCATTCCCTTTTGATAAAGTTCCATCACAAAAGCAATGATGTTGCCTGTGCTAATCGTGTCAATGCCATAATCATCGCAAATATAATTTGCGTAAACAATGGCATCTCGATCCGAAACACCGCAATTTGTGCCCAGGGCGAAAATTGTTTCATAATCCGGACCATCGATGGTGATTTTGAATTTTTCAGAATAGGCAATTTTGGAACAGGCAATGGGGCAACCGTAGCAGGCAATGTCTTTTTTCCAGAATTCCTTGCGCCATTTCTCGCCGGCAACTTCTTCAGCTTCAGAAAATTGACCCAATTGAAAATTCCTGGTCGGCAATGCGCCAGCCGCATTCACCAATTTCAAAATATTGTCAGTGCCGGTCTCTTTCAAACGTTTAATCTGACTGCTCATTCGCAAAGCCCGATGAGCAATCCAGACTGCTTCTTCAAATTCTGTTTTATCAAAAACTTTTACATCTCCGGTGCCGCGCACAGCAAATCCCTTTAAATTCTTTGAGCCCATAACAGCGCCGCCGCCGCCTCTCCCTGCTGTGCGCAATCCGCTGAAAATTCCGGAAATCCTTGAGCCCCTTTCTCCTGCCGGACCCACAACCGCCGTTTGAAAATCATTGCCATACTTTTCTTTGAAATATTTGTTGGTCTCCTGAACTTTCTTTCCCCAGATATTCTTCGCATCTTTAATTTCTACTTTTTCATTATCAATGATAAAGTAAACCGGCTCTTTCGCTTTCCCCCTGATGACAATTGCATCGTAGCCGGCAAATTTTATCGTCTGCCCCAAAAAGCCGCCGCAATAAGCATCCATGTAAGTTCCGGTGGCAGGACTTTTCGTGGTCACGCAAAACCTGCCCGCAGTGGGAGCATTTGTCCCGGTCAGGGGACCAACAGAAAAAATAATTTCATTTTCCGCAGAAAGAGGGTCAACTCCCGCCTTCAAATCGCGATACAGATAATAAATTCCGATTCCTTTACCGCCGAGAAAATTTCGCTTTATTTCATCAGAAAGATTTTCAGTTTTCACTTCATTTTTTGTCAAATCGACTATTAAAATTTTATTGGCAAATCCGTTATGTGCTGATTTCATTTTTTGCCTCTTTGTTTATTGAAGTTGTTAAATATTTCGGTTTAAGTCCTAACACGAAGAACAAGAAATATAGCCATTCATCTGGTTTATTTTGCGCTAAAATTAATACTATGCTTTTTCACATCCCCCCTGTCCCCCCTTCAAAGGGGGGAACCAAGTAAGTCCCCCTTTGAAGACGGAGATGCGCCTTTGGCGCAGGGGATTTAGGGGGATGTTTGAATGTCGATAAAAATATTAATTATGAAATTCTTCGTGAACTTCGTGCCCTTCGTGGTTCCCAATCCCCCGCCTTTCCTTAAAAAATAAACTCAACCGTCTTTCCTGGTAATGAATTTTTTCTTCGTCACTATCTCCAATGCATCATATTTGCACCAGCGAACACATTCCGGCGCTCCGCCGCAAAGATCGCAAAATACGGGAAAACCATCTTCGTTCAACCAGATAACTGAAAAAGGACAGGCGCGCACGCAATCGCCGCAGTTGGTGCAAAGTGACGCTTCCAATTTCAAAAATCCCTGTTCGCTGATTGTCAGCGCACCAGTGGGACAGGCGATGACGCATTTTTCGCACAGCGTGCAAACAACAGGTTTGAAACCATCAAGTTCTTTCCCTATTTGAGGCCTTTCGATTCGCAATCGAGCTGAACTGTGGCCATAACCATCGCTGTGAAATCGCTGACAGGCTAATTCGCAAATCAGGCAACCGGTGCAATTTGCCGGAATCGATTTCAGTCGGATAAATCCCTCATGTTTTTCTTCCAGAATGTCCGCAATCGATTTGCCCTCATGCACCAGTGCACAAATATCAGCGACCATTTTTCTGGGATCTTTGGCTTTGGTGACATTTCTGCCAAAAACTGTCCCGGCAGCGCCTGCGCGCAACGCTTCATCGACCAGTTCCAGCGCATCCCGCGGCACGTCAGATTTGGCACCGCCCAGAACAAGCACTGGAACACCCGCCTGATCCACTAATTTTTTAAATGTCTTCACATCGCCAGTGTAAGGAATTTTCAAGGCATCCGCGCCAATTTCCGCAGCAATTCTTCCGGAAGCAATGAGAATTTCCGCAATATTCACACCAGTGACCATTCCGCCCACAGCCATGGGCTCAATGATCAGCGGCAAGCCTACTTTCCGGCATTCGCGAGCAAAATCCGCCGCCTGCTCCAGATTTATCGCCTCGAATTCGTCGCTGTAGCCGATGAAATAATAAATCGTGATCGCTGAAGCACCCACGCGAAGGGCGTCTTTGGCAAATGAAGTCGCCATTTTTCTGAAATTTACTGCGGGCAGCACATTGCTCACATTGGAGCCGCCGAGACGAGGCATGTTCATCCAGTCGGCGCGAATCAGCATCGCCGGAGCATTTTTTCCCTGCATCAAATGTCCCAATCGCAGCGCAGTGCCGTAGCTGATCAGAATCCCATCTGCTCCGCCTTCAACGACTAATTTCAAAATCCGCGCCAGTTCCACGACATTGGGCGTGACATCGGACATCCAGCCGTGGTCGGCTGCCACGCAGACAGCACGACCGTCTTTCGGATTAAAAAGCCGATTCAGACGAGCAGTTTTTCCGGAATATACACTCATTGAACAGCCTCCTTTTCGTGAATCAGCCAATGAATTTTTTCCATTTCTCTCGACAAATTCTTTTGTGCAAAAATTTTGTGCGAGAGCACAATTCCGGCGGCGCCATTTTCGAAAACCATTTCAATTTCATCTTTTGAGGGTAAAGTATCTCGACGCACGAGCACCGGCACACTCATCCAGTCGCAAATGAATTTGAGCGTCTCCGCACTGCAACTCGGGATGAGCAACGCTTCCGCGCCCAACTCCAGCATGAACGAACAGCCAAGTTTAATGCTTTCTTCAAAATTTTCTTCGCTCACCCGCTCTCCGATGGGCTGAATATCAACAAAAAGAGGCAGAAACAAAGTCTGACATTCGCGCGCCAGATGGGACAGATCGCGGATATTTGTCGATTCAAAATCATCATCAAACCCAAAAAGCAAACTGGCAATAACAGCGGACGCGCCGAGTCCGAGTGCATCGCTGCCGTCAGAAATCATCAGACGCTTCACTTCCGTCGCTGGCAGACAAAAATCTTCGCCGCGAAACGCATTTGTCCAATCCACGCGAATGATGGGCGTGGCGCGATTTTTTCCACCGAGCAAAGGCGCATGGTGTTCGGCAGTTCCGGGATTTACGATAATCGCGTCGCAAAATTCATTGATCGAGCTAATCGCTTCCGACACGTGCTCCAACCCCTCAGTCGCTCCAATCACAGACGCCATCGTCGTATCCACAATCAAACTGCGCCCATCCCGCGCACTGATTATATCACTCATGCGTATCGTTTTACCGATGTCAATGTTCATCGGATTCCTCCGTCCTTTTGGAGTTTAAAATTTGTAGTTTATTGTTCATAGTTTATAGTTCAGAGTTCGTAGTTTGTAGTTCATAGTTCGTAGTTTTTTGTCAACCTATTTCAGAACAAATCACCATGCCTAATGCCCAATGACCAATGCCTATTGACTAAT
>JAADFU010000070.1 GCA_013152715.1 Calditrichota bacterium | reverse complement strand
ACCCCGGAAGCGCAGGAGGCGCTGATTGAAGTGCTGGAAAAGTAGGGAATGCAAATTTGCATTCCCTACATATAGACATTTAAAAAAAACAATAACACAAAATAACGCCTAAAATCTATCAATGAACGTGATTATTAGACACCTTGTTTATTGTAGCGTGAATTTGAAGCTGCTATCCTGAGGACATTTTTTGGGGGCGTTTTTTTCTAGCACGATGAATCGTGGTGTTTTTACAAATCTACCCCCCTTTCAAAGGTTCCGAACCTTTGAAAGGGGGGGAAATCAAAACACATAAATAATCCCGGCGCTGGCTTCCAGTCCGTGAAAGGACTGCACGCCCTGAATGTCGCCGAAGAAGTATTTGAAGGTTAGCGGCACTGTCATTTTGTCGTTGATTTTCCACGCCGGGGAGATGCCAAATCCGCCCAGATCAACCGGCTTGTACTGTGATGTGGCGTAAAATGATCTACCTTCACCTAAAAATTTGATCGAAAATTTGGGATTGACGAAATAGTTAAAATAGCCGATGCCTTCCAGTTCGTCGGGCGTGGTGCGCTCCGGCTCGGCTTGGAAAATGCCGCCGATGTAGTAGCTGTTTTTGCCGCGGCTGCGGTAGCGGCCGATCAGGCGCAGTTCGTGCATGCCGATGAAAGTGTGCACTTGCCAGCTTGCCGTGAATTTGTCGCCGGAATTGAAAACTTTGAGATTGCCAATCTTGTCTTCGCCGTACTTGGTGTAAATGAAATCTAACGCAAAAGAGGTCAAACGGCTCAATTTGATGTCAAAGCCGAGCGTCGCCAGAATTTCATCGCCGGGGTTGTACGGATCAGGCATATTTTTCAGCGGATTGAAGCCACCCTTGAGCTGGTACGTGGCGCCGAGGCCCAGGACGAATTTGTCGCCTAACGGAGCGGCCCAGCTAAATCCGGGCGACAAGTTAAATCCCTGTCCCAAATTGGGCACGCGGAAATTTAAGTAGGTGTAACTGATCAGAGCGCTGGTTTGAAATTCTGCCGTTGTAAGTTCTTTTTTCCCGCTGGGGATGTTCATTCCCAGCGTGAGCACCAGGTTCATATTTTCCAGATGATAGCTTGCCTGCAATTGCGTATCTGTGAGACCGCTCAATTGATTGACGTCGCCGCCGACAGTTGCCTGATTGCTGCGCAGGGAGAGACTGAGCTGCCGATTGACGGGAAAATAAACGGACAGCGGTAATGTCGTTTCGGAAACAGTGTAATTGCTCTCAAAACTCCAGGACTGAAAAACCGGAGCGATTTGCAAAAATCCTTTTTGGCTGATTACGTAATTGTCGTTTCCGGCGCCGTAAAGCGAGCCGAAGAGCGCTGAAATTATGAGAAAAAAGGCGATCTTTTTCATGATGAATCCTTTATGTTTCCAATTCTAAAATTTACTTTTTTCCTTTTGTGTCGCAGGTGTAGTCCACCTCGAAGGTGGACTACACCTTGTCTATAATTAGCGAATCAAAAGAAATTTTCTCGCGGCAATTTTCTCGCGGCAACAAATTTCTCCGCTTCAAGGCGATAAAAATAAACGCCGGTGGAAACCGGACGGCGCTGATTGTCCGTGGCGTCCCAGGTAATTTTGTGATTTCCTGTAGGTTGAACTTCATCGACGAGAGTGCGGATTTTTCTGCCCAAAATATTGTAAATTTCCAATTTCACGCGCGACCGTTTGGCTAATTGGTAGTTAATCGTCGTTGCGCCGTTGAACGGATTGGGATAATTTTGACGCAGTGCGTAATCTACCGGTCGGAGCGGAATGTCGTTGCTGTGAGCAGAGGCGTATTCTTCGTTGCCGATAATAAGTTTGAAATTACGAGTCAATGTATTTTTTGGTAGATTTATTGAAAATTTTCCGTCGGAAATGTCAAGGGCACACTGATCATGTTCATCGAAAATGTAAACGTGAAATCCTTCGGGTAAATTGCCGTTTTGCTCAATAGAAAAATCGACTGGGAAGTTGATCCATTCTGAAAGTTCCAGCCGCAATTGCCACTGCTGCCCGTGTTGGGGCACGGATTTGAAATTTGAAGTGAATTTTTTCCCTTTTTCCAGCGCGTAAAGCTGCAAATACTCGCCGATGGGCGGCGCCTCTGCCAGATCAAATTCATCGGTTTCATCTTTTGCCAGTTCGCTGATGCCGATGAAATTCTCCGTGTCCAACAGCTTCGTGTTTCGCATCTGCGCTTTGAGTCGGACGGAAAATCCTTTCTCGCTCGCTGCCTGCCAGTGAGATTTTGTTTTCGGCAGCGTGGTTTGTGCGTGAATGGGGGGAATAGAGATTTGCAACTCCTGACCGCTGGAATTGTAGACAAAGTAGCCTTCCCATGGCTGGAGAATTTTTTGGTTGTACAGATACTGCGCTCCGTCGTAATAAACCGGCGGTTCAACGTACTGAATGTTTTGTACGGAATCAGACGGTACAGGAAACGGAAACGGATTTCCGATTTGGTTCCAGCCTGGCTTTAGAGTGTAAGAATAAGGCTCATTCACATTGTTGGACCAGGCGCTGTCAACGTCGAACATTTTCCCGTCGCGGGTGATGAGCCAGAATGCATTGCCGAGGGAAAAATCGTCTTGCAGGTAAGGATATTCCAAATACAGTCCCGAATCTCCGAGAGAAACCCAGCGCAAGAGACGCCAACTTTTCGCGTCTGGTTCGCCGTAATCATCCGTCAGCACGCTTCCGATTTCCGGATTGTCGAGAACGAGCGGCAAGGAAACCATGCGATAGGTGAGCGGCGAAAGCGTCAGTTTTGCTGTCTGACTTGTGACACGGACCCGCAAAGAGATCGGGTTTGTTTGTGGATTCTCCGGTGGGTAAGTGACCGTTGTATTTGTATTTCCGTCAAAAAGATAGATGTAATATTCCAATCCTTGATAGGAAATAGAATCCGCGGGAATTACAAATGAAAAAGCGGTATCGCTCGGCGTTGCCGATTCGATGAAGCGCCACTCGGTTTCTCCCGGGATACGATAATAGAGCCGAACGATCGTTGCTTGAAAATTTGGGTCTTTGTTCACTGACAGAGTAAGATCTTTGCCGGTTTCAGGCTCTTGCGGCACATCCACTACTATTTCGGGCGTTGTTGTCGAAGTTGACAGGGCAGAGCGGAATACGCCGTTAACCGTGGCGAGAAATAAATAATCGTCGTTGTCCAGTCCCAATTTCCAGGCAGTTGTATTGCCAGATAAACCGGAATTCACTTGCGTCCAGGTTTGCCCCAAATCTGTTGAGCGATAAACTCCGTCATACAGATTGGCAGCATAAATATGCCCGGCAGAGTTGACAACGATTGAGGTAAACGCAGTGCCGGGAAGCCCGTTATTGATTGATTGCCACGAAACGCCATTGTTCGTCGAACGGTAAAGTCCGCCATAATAACGATTATCTGAACTGTCGTAAAGAACACTCACGATAATTCCGCCGGAAGAATCGTGGGCAAAAGTGAACGCAGATTCCAACGGAAGTCCGGTGCTGGCGCTTGTCCAGGAATTTCCCTGATCAGTGGAGCGAAATACAGATAAAGAATCAACGCCAACAAATAGTGTTCCCGTCGGAAGTGCGAAAATTTGATTGATGTCAACGGTGCTGAAGGCATCTGTGTTCATCGCCACCCAGGTTTGCTCGTTTGTAGTGGTTCGGTAAAGATTGTTGTGCGAGCTGAGAAGATATGCTGTACCGCTATTGTCCCAGGTGATGTAACTCGCACTGTAAATATTTTCGGGCGTGAGACGCAGCCAACTCGTGCCCAGGTCTGTGGATTTATAAACACCAGAATCAGCTAATGCGTAAATTGCATTGTTGTGAGTCACCACGCCGTGGTTCCAGTCGAGCGCCGGGTAGCTGGTGGCTACTTTTTGCCAGTTTTCGCCTCTGTCGGATGATTTGTATAGCGGTAAACCGCTGGCGCTGAAGAAAATATCTCCGTTTGATGCCGCGGCAAAGGAATTCGTCAGAAAGTGGGTCAAACCTTGCGTGATTTCTGTCCACGTCTGTCCGTTGTCACTGGAGCGGTAAATGGAGTTCGTTGTCGCCACAAAGATAGCGTCATTACTATCAACTCTGAAGAGGCCAGAATATAAATTATTTTTCGAAAAGATGATTTCCGGAGTCGTGCTAAATTGCGGAAGTCGCATCAAGCGATATTCGTAGGTGCCGCTATTGTAAATTGTCAGATCGAATAGTAAATCGCCGCTGCTGTTAGGCAAGATTTGTCGTATTGTTCCGCCGCTTGTGTCCTGATAAATCGTTTCCCACGTTTCGCCGTTATTACGGGAGCGAAAGATTTGATTCTCCCAGGTAGCGACGAAAATATGGTTTGAGTCATTGAGCGCAATTGTGCTGGCGCCGTAGCCCGGAAAATTTCCGCTGATGTCTGTCCAATTGTCGCCATTGTCCGTGGAGAGCAAGATTTTGTCATAACTGCTTGCCACGATCCAGCCGTTGGTATTTGCGCCGATGGCTGAAAGAGAATAAGCCTGGCTGTCCGGGATTATTGTCGTCCAGGTGTCGCCATTGTCCGTGGTGCGACGCAGCGGATATTCATGAAAATCGACAGGCTTATACAGAAAAAACAATGAATTTGCTGCTCCGTTAATCATGCCCTGCCCAATACTCGAGCCATTTAATGTGTCGATTGGTTGCCACGTCGCGCCGTCGTTTTGCGATTTGTAAATTATCAAAGAGTCTTTATCTGATTTAGAGTTTTTCCACAGAGATAAAATTGAGCCATCAGAAGAAACGCCAAAAGTTTGCAAGTGAATATCGGAGAGTTGCTCAACGGGAATGTTTATTTTTGTCCAGAGATCGCCGGCGTTTGTCGACATGCTCAGGGTATTGTTGAAATCTGTATAGGCGTATAGCTTAGTTCCCGGACCGATTACAAAATTCTGGGCTCCCCCGCCATAAATTGGCAACTGCTGCCAAAAATCCTGCGCGCTTGACGGCGCGGCGCTTAATAGCAAAATTGTTAGCGGCAGCAAGAAAAATTTTATTTTGAAATTATTCTGGATGAATCTGATAGTCATTTTATTCAGCCTCTTCAAAATTAATATTTAAAATTATGGATTAATTCCCGTCCGACGCGGCGGATCAGGCGGCAATGGCAGATCGCCCAGAATCGGAACGCCGGCTTCTACGGCTTCCTGAGCTGACTTTCGCGAATCCTGCCCCGGAATAAAAATTGTTCCTATGCTCGCGGAGAGATTGTTCAATCGACTATTAATAAGATCGGTTTTTGACAATTCAACCCTATAACCGACAGCCGCTGTCGAGGGAGCAAGTTGTTTCTTTACAGGCGAAAGACCTTTTGCTGCGACTTGAAGCATTTTTGCTTTTGACTGTTTCTGTTTCGCTTTTCCGAAGCCGGGGTCCAGCCGAATTGCTTTCTGGAAAAATTGCGCGGCTTTTCCGAAATTGCCGGCATCTTCCATCTCCAGGCCCTGAGAGTAGGCTAAAAATGCCTGAAAGTTTTTCGTCGGAATCTGTTGAATTTTTGCTTTCTCTTCGGGAGTGACCAAAATGCCTATGTCATCGAGCAGGCTGAAAACAAGGTCCTTTTCAATGCGGAAAATATTATTCAGCGCATCTTTTTGCACTGTTGGCGGAGGAAATTTATTTTTAAGAACGTCCCAGAAAGCGGCGTTGAATTGCACTTTCTTTCTTGACAGAATATCAAAGCTGCCAGCCACGATTTTTCCGGCGCCGAGCAATTTCCCCAACCGCGGCGCAGAATCTTCTTTGACCATGCCGCTCTGTCCCAGCCCGATTTCATCCATCAACGCCTGTAATCGCACTCTTTCGACGGGATGCAGACCTTTGACCTGGCTGATATCGGTAATCATCATTTCGCTGATGCCTTTGCCGAGTGCGGCATATTTTTTATCTCTGCCAAAATATGAAAATGGAAAGATGGCAATTGCCACCGGAGAAATTCGGCTGGCACTCAATTGGCTTTCCTGCGCCAACAGCTTTTTCATTTGCTGGCGAATCAATTCCCGACTGACCCATTGGTAGCGCGATTCTAATTGGTAGCGGTAACCTGAAACCTTTGACAAGGCGCGATATTTTTTGTAAACTTTCAGTGCGATCCCGAGCTGATTTTGCGCCTCCAAAGTCATGCCGAGAAAATAGAGCGTCTTGCCGTCGTTGGGGTTAAATTTGTAGGCTTTGGTGAGAAATTTTCGCGCCAGCGGATATTTTTTGAGCTCAAAAGTGATGATGCCGATTTCCCGGTACGCTTCCGCATCGCGGGGATTCGCTTTTACACGCTGGATGTAAGTACGCAAATCACTTTTGTATTGTGCCATAGTTCGCCGTGACGAACCGGTCGTCGCGCACCCGAGCCACATCATCGCGAGAATGATCAGGGCGATTGCGTGAAAATAATAGTTGCGAGACAAGATATTCTCCTTTATTAAAGATTAAAATTTCCACTTTTGTGCCGTGTTCCGGCAATGCACCGGCGGTGCAAACTGTTGGGAAAAACCGATAAGATTTTTGTCACCTTTCATTAAATTAGTTTTTTGGCAAAAGTTGTGCCTGAAATACCATGTTTGGCTGTTTGTTAGCTAAATTTAAGAAAATAAAATAAATAGAAAACGCTCTTTTTACTTAATCATAGCGGCACAATCCGCAAATTGTAATTGCCTCGTTCGCAAATGAGACATTTTTTGTAAAAAGAGAAAGGCAAAATTGTCAATCAGATTTTTTGTCCATTTCCTATTCGGCTGTTGATTTTCGATTGAAATATTTGTAAATTCGGGGGCAGAAACTCCAAGGAGGCGTTTGTGAATTTGATCGAAACAAGACCGCGGTTCAACTCCGATGAAGTTGAAAAAATTGTAGAAGAATTTTTCGGGCTGCATTGTCGGGCAAAGCCTTTGACCAGCTATTTTGATCAAAATTTTCACATCAAATGTGCGCAGGGAAGTGAGTTTGTGCTAAAAATTTCCAATGGCGCAGAAAAACGAGCGGCACTTGCGGCGCAGCTTGAAATGCCGTCCCTACTGGCTGAAAAAATGCCTGGGTACCAATTTCCGACAACAATTTCCACGAAGCAAAACGAAAATATTTTCTGCGTAAAAAATGACCGTGGAGAGAAATATTACGCGCGGTTGGTGCAATTTATTTCAGGAAAATTTTTGTCGCAAATTGCCGATCACTCAGAAAATCTGCTTTTCAATTTCGGAAAGTTTTTGGGACAAATGGATCGCGAATTGACAGATTTTGATCGCGCGGGTCTGCACCGGGAGCTGGATTGGGATTTGAAAAATGCGCTCGATTCGCGTCACCGTCTGGCGTACATTCCCGATCCGGGAAAAAGAAGATTGGTCGAATATTTTTTGCTCCAATTTGAAATCCACGTTTCCCCTGAACTTTCACGATTGAGACGCAGCGCCATCCACAACGATGCCAATGATTTTAATGTACTGGTTGACGAAATTCAGCCGGAGAAAATCAAAGGCCTCATCGATTTCGGCGACGTTGTTTTTTCCAATACAATTTTTGAGCTTGCCATTGCCTGCACTTATTCCATGTTTCGCAAATCCGAGCCGCTGCAAGCTGCGATGCAGGTGATTCAGGGCT
>JAADFU010000069.1 GCA_013152715.1 Calditrichota bacterium | reverse complement strand
GATCTCGAAATATTGGGGATATTCTTCTGCCCCAAAGTCCTCTTTCTTTGAAACTGGCAGAGAAAATTTCCTCCGCTACCCGCGTTAAAAGTTCAATAAGGCGAAAAAAATTATTTTTTTATGCGCCAGTTTCTTTCGCCTCTCCCCTATTTCCAATTCCGACTGATGAATTCTTCCACTTCGGGAATGCCACCCTGATAAATCAAATAACCGTTGTGCGGCTCGCGTTCGGTGATTTCGCCGGCGATGGGTGTGAGCATGATTTTTTTGACTTTTTCCAAATCAGAAGTTTGTCCCAGCGCCCAGCCCAATTTTCCGTACGCCACCTCGGGCAACATATTCGCTGCCGGGATGACGCCCAATTCCATAATGTCTCGGCCGGTGTCGTAAACGTACATTTGCACGTAACCCCAGAGCGTCTGCACCGTCATGTACATGGCGATTCCTTTGTCGTGCGCTTTCTTCAGTGCCGGGTACAGCGGTTTGTTTACGTGCCCCAAACCGGTGCCGGCGATAATTATTCCTTTGTAATCGTTGTCAATCAACGCTTCGATGATGTCGGGTTTCATGTTTGGGTAATAATAAACAATGGAAACTTTTTCTTCAAACGCCGTATTGATGGTCACATTTTTGTCGCTGCGGCGGCGTTTGTAATCGTCTCTGAAATAAGTAAATCCGTCTTTGCTGACTTTAGCGATGGGAATGTCTCCGATGGTGCGAAAAGTGGAGCGATAGCTGGAATGCATTTTCCGCACGCGAGTGCCACGATGGAGCAAATCGTAGCGGTCGCTGGTTGGGCCGAACATGCAAACCACGACTTCCGCGATGTCGCTCTCCGCCGCCGTTTTCGTGGCGTCAATTAAATTAATTGCCGCATCGGAGGAGGGTCTGTCGCTGGAGCGTTGAGAGCCGACCATCACAATTGGCACCGGGGAATTTTGCACCATGAACGACAAAATCGCTGCCGTGTGGTGCATGGTGTCCGTGCCGTGACCGATGACAATCCCTGCCACACCTTTTTCGATTTCTCTGCCGATAGCCTGTGCCGTGCCGATCCATTGTTCAGGTCCCATATTTTCGCTAAAAACGCCGTACAATTTTTCCGTTTCCAGATTGCAGATGTCCGCTAATTCGGGCACGGAACCGTAGAGTTCCCCCGGCGAAAAAGCAGGAATCACTGCGCCGGTGCGATAGTCGAGACGGCTGGCGATGGTGCCGCCAGTGCCGAATAATTTCACCCGCGGCTTTTTGGGATCGTAAGGAAATTCTTTTTCCGGAATTTTGTAATTTGCCTTTTTGTACCCAGTTTCTTTCATGGCGTGAATCGTGTCCGCTGCCAAACCGACATTGTAACCGTTGCGCAATTTTAACACGATGTGGCGATCGTCCGCTGTCTCCGAACGCGGCAAAATGATGCCGATGAATTTCCCGCGGCTGGTTTCTACTTCCACATCGCTCCAAACGCGGACTTGAAAGTTTTTCAATGTCGATAATGCCGCACCGCGATAGCCTTTGTAATCCTCACTATTCATTATTTGTAAACCTCAAATTTTCACAGTAAGTCTTTTCTCGGTCAGCCGTAAAATAGCTAATTAAATTTTTCAAAAATATTTTCGCACTAATCTCGCCACATCTTTCCCGGCAGCTTTACCGCGAATTTTTTCCATTATTTCCCCCATGACAATTTCAAATTTTTTATCGTCAGGCAATTCGGAAACAATTTTTACTGATTTTATTTTTTCCCGGGCTATTTTTTCGACTTCGGAATTTGGCAATGGCCGAAATTGCTCAATTAATTTTTCAACAGAAACATTTGAATTTTCCATTTTCCATAAATTTTTCCAAAATAATGGCTACTGCTTCGCGGACGATTTTTTTCTTCCCAAAGGATTCAAAAACTGGCAGAAGAATTTCCCTGTCCAATTTTTCCACGGCCAAACCTTTTCGCCGCCAATGTTTGAATGTCTCCGTCAGCAGGCGAGCCGGGAAAAAAGGCTCAATTTTCGTGATTTCCAGAATTGAATCGAACCACTCGCCCCTGCCGGAAAGAATCAGTTCACCAATCGTCATTTCGGGCAGGCCTAATTGGCGGTATTTCTTTCTCCGTTCCCAGGGGGGAATCGGCAAATTTCTTTGAATACGCCGGATGCGTTCTTCGTTCAGAGCAATTGGCGGCAAGTCTGTGTCCGGGTACATGCGATTGGGGCCAGGCAGAACGCGCTCGAAGCCGGTAGTTCCGTCCGCCAGCGCCTGCCGCGTTTCACTGGGCACGCCTTCGATGGCTTCGCGGGCGCGAATTTCGATTTCCCCGACAGCCGTTTCCGCATCGCGCGCGTCGCCCCAGGTGATGATCAGCGCATCGCTGCTCTGAAATCCGGTCAACCGCTTTATTTTTTCCCACGCCGCGCTACTGATGGTTTCATCGACAGTGTCAGAATGAATCAAATTGGGAATTGTGTCCAGACAGGCGATCACGCGTACGCGATCGGAAAATTCTTTGACGAAATTGGTGCCCGGCTGCGTGGAATGGCTCAAAATGCCCTGAAAAAATGGCAGACGTACGCATTTGATGCGCGTGTTCTTATTGATTGCATTTTTGATGGGGAGGTAGCTGGTAGTGCGCAAAATATCAGTGACGTCGAACACTTTCGGCTGAAAATCATCGGGACGAACACCGCGCGAGCGAAGCTTCTGGCGGATTTCCAGCAGCGCCTTTTGTCTGCCGGCTTCGTTGTGCACTAATCTGGGAATAATCGGAATGCGCGGCACGCCTTTGATTTCGATGCGCGTTCCGCCTTCGATACTGACATTCACATCCTGCCTCGTCGCGCCAATGCCGCGTCGCACTTTTCCTGTGGCGCGAGTCAACTGGCGAATCAGTTGCGCGACGTCAGCCATTTCCTGCGGCGTGCGCATGTCCGGATAAGTGACCACTTCGATCAGCGGCATTCCCAGGCGGTCGGTTCGGTACACGCGGACATGGCCGTGATCGCTCTCTTCGCGGCAGGCATCTTCCTCGAGCCCCAGTTGCACGATGCCAATTTTCCGCTCGCCGTAAGGAATTTCGCCGTCCACGCCTAAAATTGTCGTGCGCTGAAACCCGGTGGGAATACTGCCATCGAGATACTGTTTTCTTGCAATGTGCAGTTCGCTCACTAAATTCAACTTTAGCAGCAGCGCAATTTCCAGTGCAATCTCCAGCGCCTCATCGTTCAACTCAAACGGCGGCGCGTCATCCATTTCGTAAGTGCACACTGTTTCTTTATTCAATTGATAAATAATTTCTTTTTTTGTTTTAAATTCCATCAGCGCGGTGCCGTCGTACTCGCCCAATTCCGACAGCGTAGGCCTCATGTGGCGCAGAATTTCCGCGTCATATTTTTGACTGTAAAGTCCCGCCGGGCAGCGACAAAATAGTTTCTTTTTTGTTTTCAATTGTTGATGGATTTCCAGACCGGCTTTCAAGCCCAACTCTGCGTAATCGGCAGCCGTCATCTTTTCCATTGGCTTTAGCATCTGTTCTTCCCGCTGTTACGATTCAAATTGGAGTTGTAAATTTTATCAAGAAATTTCTGGAATGCTTATTCAATTTTTCGGCGAAGCCGCACACTGTATTTTCCTAATACCAACCCAACTGATCAAGTGCTTTTCCGGCGCGTTGTTCCAGCCACAGCTTGTATTTTGGCACATCGCGACTGAGAAATTCATGAACAATCTGCGCCAGTTCCGGTGTGCGCAAATAGCCGAACGATTTGTGAGGGTTTTCGTCCCCGTCATATCCGTAATCATTGTAAACGACTTCATCTTCCGGAAGCACACCTTGCGTGTTGGGCAGATAATCGTCGGCAAGATTGTAGTTCAGGGTCACCTTATCGCGCAAATCCGCCAGATTGTACCATTTTTTGACATTTTCCGGAGTCGGCGGTTTACTCACTTTTCTGCCGGATTCGTGCAATTCTTTGATTATTTTGCTGACGATGATCGGCAACGACAGCGGCGAACCGATTGTCACCAGCGTATCGATGGGCACGTCCGGGGCGTCGTGAATAAGAGTATCGTACGCAATAATTGACCCCATGGAATGTGCAATGAGCAGAATTTCATCATCGCGATGTTTTCGCAGCACGTCTGCCAATTCCTCCCGCAGCAAATGCCGAACGGATTTTTGCTCATTTTCCACAATAATCGTCGCGTCGGAATAGTACAAACTCAAATCGCGAAAATAGCGTTTGATGATCATATCCGTAACGCCGGAAAAATTTATCGACATGTCTGCATTCAGAAAAAGTTTCTCCATCTGCCGCTCAATGTAATCGAGAATTTTCCGACGCAGCGGACTTTCTTTTTTGTGTTCTCTGTGAGAAGATTTGATGTAAGGATATTGCACATAGAGCGGATCATGTTTGTCTTTAATTTTTGGATTGAGAGGCTCGGAGTAGAGAAAATGCGCCCAATAAACAAAGCGAAATCGAAAGAGGAAGTGAAACCGGCCGATGTTTTTCAGACCTTCCCGAATAGCTTTCAGCCACCACGTTCGCAGCAAAGATTCCGGCGGCTTGTTATCCAGACCGTGAATCCCGATGATTATTTTCGACAAATTACCTTCTCCATTTTTCAGGAACCGGTTTTCAGAATAAATTGAGAACAGCTATGTTTGCCGCAAGGCAATTAATATAAGTATTTAGAAATTGAGAATCAAGCGAAAATTGGGAGTTTTTTTGCAAAATTTATGGCGGAAATGAGCTTGTTCAAGAGGGTCTGAAATTAAAACAATAAAAATTGAACGAGAAATAAGTCCATTCTTTTTTAATTTTAAAATATCTTCTGTGTGCTCTGCGGCTTCGTGGCATTTTCCCCGACTCATAAAAAACGAAATCTGAAAAGAAAAGATATTCAACATCGAAACAATCTGGCGAAATTTGCGTATTTTAACGTGATGCCATTTTTCTCGATTTAGCAAATTGCAGCTATTCACAAATACACAAGGAGCGCCACATGTCACATCACTCCCATGAACGGCGAGGACTTTTTTGGCCTATTTCGCTGATTGTCATTGGTTTTTTATTTTTGTTTCAAAATCTGGGCTATCTCGACGTTGGAGATATCATTTCTAACTATTGGCCAGCATTGCTGATTATCTGGGGAATCTCGTTGATTTTTAAACGTCCGCATTCTTCTGAAAAAAGCTCTCTACCGAATAAAGGGAAAATGAAAGACGAACCCGTCATTTTGAGTACGGAACAAGTCGCCTATTCGAAAAATTTCGGCGATTTGAACATCAAGATCGATTCGAAAAATTTCCAGGGCGGAGACATCAACAATACTTTCGGTAAGATTCATTTGAATTTGCAAGAAATAGAATTGAGCGAAGGAGAAAGCAAGCTATTTGTCAACGGCGTCTTCGGCGATATTCACGTTGCTTTGCCGAAAAATATCGCGTACAAAATTGAAGGCGGTGTGACCGGCGGCTCGATCACAGTAATTAACGAAAAAGTTGACGGTTTTTCCAAGCAACTGAGCCTTCAGACCGATGATTACGACTCTGCTACAAAAAAATTAAAAATTGTCATCAGTCTCACTTTTGGCGATGTTGTCGTCTGGTAAATGCGAAAATGCCGCCGAACGCACCGCGTCGATTCAATAAAAAACCGGCGAAATTTGCACTTGCGGCTTTTTCATGCCGTCAATGAGCATCAATTCCCAGATCGGGTCTTCGCGCAGCCGGAGAAATTTGAAGCCGTAAAAATAAGGCTTCCTCTTTTTGAGCTTCTTCTCTTTGGGAGATTTTTCGCCGTTATTTTTCGCCCGCAAAATCTGATTGTGGGCGCGAATTTTTTCATTTTCAGCCTGAACTTTTTGGTTGAACAGTTTCCGCTTCTGATTGTACTGTTCGGCGGTGCGATAAAGATCCATCAGCGGCTGCTCCTTCACCCGCGGCGATGACGAATGAAGAAAATTCACCGTGCCGTCGTCGCTGCGCGTAATTAATCCCACATGGCCGACCCACTTGCCGTCTTCGTAGCCGCGCACGATGTTCACAAAATCGCCAGGCTGAAGTTTATCAATGACACGCGGCAAAATTTGATACGGAATATAGCACCATTTCACCGTATCCGCCGGAATATTTTGCCCGATGCCGTATTTTGACATAAATTTCGCGCGATCCACAACCGTTGTTTCATAAATCGTATCGTCACCCCCTAATTCTTCCGTGATATCTTCGACAAGCCAGCTATTGTTCACGTCCCAATCAAATTCGGTGTAATGATTTCGCGTGGCAAAACCGATGATGCCGTTTTTGTAGCGAATTCGTTGCAGCATGGCGAAAAAACTCTTCCAATCCCAGGACAGCGCCATGGCGTAAATGTGCTCGCTGAAAACAACGCAATCACTTTTCCCCAGCGAATACAAGGGCTGGGAATCATAAATTTCAAAAGGAAATTCTCCTAACAAATAAATCTGATACGGTTGCCCCACGTTTTTTCGGGCAAGATGCTGAACTCTTTTGCGCAAATCTGGTTCCACTGACTGCAAATATCCGAGATAAATATTTAGCTCCGCTGGATTAAATTTGTACAGCGGTTTATCAATGAGTTTTTTGAGCTGATTTTCGCTGATGTGCATCAAGCGGGCGACTTCCCTGTCTCCAGAAGTCAACTCCACGCTTTTCCAGTGAGGTCTCATCAAAGCGCATGATGAAATTAGAAATAGCAAAAAGAGAGCCATTAATAGAACAAAAATACGCGTATTCATCTTTAATCCCTCAAATTTAATCAAAATTCCAGCGAACGGGCTAAATCGTAGAGACTCATGTCCAGTTCCCGGCGATTGTCAATAATTTCTTTCAAAGGAGTTGTGGTAATCTTATTTCCCACCAGACCGACCATTTTGCCGCTCTCGCCGCGAATAAGATGATCCACTGCTGCTGCGCCCAGTCGTGTCGCCAGCAGTCTGTCGAACGCTGTGGGCGAGCCGCCGCGTTGAATGTGACCCAAAATGGTCACCCGCGTCTCAAAACCTGCTTCTTCGATGCGTTCATCAAGAGTTTTTTTGATTGCGCGAGTCGAATGTTTCGCGCCCTCCGCCACGATGATAATGCAGTGTGTCTTTCCGCTGACGTAGGCTTTTTCAACAATGTGCACCACATCCATCAGACCGAACGGCTTTTCCGGAATGCAAATCATCTCCGCGCCGCCGATAATTCCCGAAATCAAAGCGATGTAACCGCAGTTTCTACCCATCACTTCCACGATGAACGCCCGCTGATGAGAAGAGGCGGTCTCTTTGATTTTGTCCACAGCGTCGAGCACCGTGTTCAGGGCTGTGTCCACGCCGATGGCCATGTCCGTGCCGGCGAGATCGTTGTCGATAGTCCCCGGAGCACCAATGACAGGGAAACCTGCTTCGTGCAAACTCAAAGCCCCGGCAAGAGAACCATCGCCGCCGAGAGCCACCAGGCCATCGATGCCGTGAGAATTCAAATTCCGAATCGCCTGCCGTAATCCTTTTTTTGTTTTAAACTCCTCACACCGCGCCGTTTGCAAAATCGTGCCGCCGCGCTGGATGATGTTGCTCACAGAGCGTTTGTCCATTTGTTCAATATCATTATCTATCAATCCTTCATAACCGCGCCTGATTCCATAAGCTTCAAGCCCGCGATTAATCGTCGAACGGATGACGCTGCGAATGAATGCATTCATTCCCGGCGCATCGCCGCCGCTGCTCATTACTGCAATTCTTTTCATAAATCAAAAAGCCTCGTTTCTCTATTCATTCGTTTAATAAAATAACCAAAATTTGAAACTGAAAATTTATTATTGCAAAGATACAAATATTCATCTAATGTTGCAAGAAATATTTTGTTATTTGATGAATTACAGAGGATTAAAACCAGCAAGATTTTTTTTAGGGGCAAATCGGAAAACAAAAAGAGAAACAGCTTTTAAATTTAAAAACAAACAAAGAAATGTTTTTTGGTGGAGGCATCGATTAACATTTTGAGAATTATCAAGTTATCGAAACAATGATCCGCAAATCGATGCCTCTGATTTTCAAGTTAATTTTACAAAACGACTTTCTTAATTGGTATTTTCATTTTTTTAGCAGACGACGAACTATGAACAATCTAATTCATGGATAGCCTTCACCACGGCATCTTTCTTTTTGCATATTTTCTTCCGATTTCCGCCGAGTCCTGCCGTCGCCCGGCTCCAATCATCACACCCCTTTTGATTTGCTTTACGACATTATCGGGCAGAACATTATCCAGGAAAAATAGACCATTTTTTTTGCACAACGCCAGCACTTTATCTCCGGCTGCCTGTACTTCCGGCGGTACAGGCGGATCGGCTCTGCCTTCGAGGTAGCCGTAAGAGAGTCCCATATCCCGGGGACCGTGCTCGGCAAAACAAATACCCGGAACAGCTAACGTCTTTTCGGCATTTGCCAGCGCAT
>JAADFU010000068.1 GCA_013152715.1 Calditrichota bacterium | reverse complement strand
CGCCCGTTCAATTTCGCACATGCGAAAACAGTTTCCCGCATTCTGGCATTGATAATTGAACAAACAACGTTTTGATCGCCGAATTGCGTCGTCAGATATTTTGTAACCCATTTTTCCTCGACAGAATTAGTGTGGAAAATGCGCAAAAATTTCAGAAATTTGTAATGAAATAATAACAATCATAAGAAAAAATAAACACAATGTCAAGGAAAAAATGAAATATGGCGCAAAAATAGTCAAGAACGGCGAAAACGGAAATTGTTGATTTGTTACCGTTAAACCCCAATAAAATGTGGATATTATTGTCAAGGTTAAAAGAAAAAAATTTTTAGCGAAAGGAAATTGCAATGAAATCTCACGAAATTGATTACCAAATAATCGGCGACGACATGCAGGTCGTGGAGATCGAGCTGGATCCGGGGGAGACTGTCATCGCGGAAGCCGGCGCCATGAATTACATGGAAGACGGCATCAGTTACGACGTCCGCATGGGTGACGGTTCGAAACCGAACTCAGGATTACTGGGAAAAATTTTGGACGCCGGCAAGCGCGTGCTCTCTGGCGAATCCATTTTTATGACGCATTTTACCAATAACGGTCAGGGAAAGCGCCACGCTGCCTTTGCTGCGCCGTATCCGGGGAAAATCGTGCCGGTGGAATTGTCTCAGGTGAATGGCGAACTGATTTGCCAGAAAGACGCTTTTCTCTGCGCTGCTCTCGGAACCGAAGTGAGCATTGCATTCACGAAGCGTCTCGGCACGGGATTTTTTGGCGGCGAAGGTTTTATTTTGCAGCGGCTCCGCGGCGACGGCAGAGTTTTTGTACACGTTGGCGGTACGGTGGTGAAAAAGGAACTGCACGGAGAAACGTTGCGTGTGGACACCGGCTGTCTCGCGGCGTTCACCGCCGGGATTGATTATGACATCGAAATTGTCCGAAACTTGAAGTCGGCATTTTTCGGCGGCGAGGGATTTTTTCTGGCGACACTGCGCGGCGCCGGCACGGTTTATCTGCAAAGTCTGCCTTTCTCCCGCATGGCTGATCGCATTCTGGCGCACGCTCCAAGGGCAGGAGGCTCTCGAAAAGGTGAAGGCTCCATTTTAGGCTCGCTGGGCGATTTGATTGACGGAGATAATCGGATCTGATTTTTTTTGCCAGATGAAAATTTTTTAAAAAAGGAAAAAGGATGGTTAACAAAAAAGTCGTTCTCATCACTGGTTGTTCTTCGGGAATCGGCCGAGCGCTGGCGGGAGAATTTTATCATCAGGGCTATCGGGTTTTCGCTTCGGCGCGAAGGCCGGAGTCCATTGCTGATTTGAAAGAAAAGATGAACACGCTCAAATTGGACGTCACCGATGCCGACCAGATAAAACAAGCGCTGGCCCGAATTGAAAAAGATGCGGGACGACTGGATATTCTGATTAACAACGCTGGCTTTGCCGCCATTGGCGCTGTCGCGGAAATGCCCATCGAAGATTTGCGGCAACAGTTTGAGACCAATGTTTTTTCGGTGATTCAACTCACTCAGACGGCTGTGCCGTTGCTCTTGAAATCAAAAAATGCCATTGTCGTGAACATTGGCAGCGTGTCCGGGATTTTGACGACGCCTTTCGCCGGATCGTATTGTGCGTCAAAAGCGGCGTTGCACGCACTGACCGATGCGCTGCGCATGGAATTGGCGCCGTTTGGCATCCGTTTTGTCACGGTGCAGCCGGGCGCGATTCAGTCCAATTTTGGCAATCGGTCGGAACAGGATTTGCGGAATCGTTTCCGGAAAGATTCGCTTTACGCGCCCATTAGCGGGGCGATTGTGCGGCGCGCGCAGGCTTCACAGGAAAAACCCACGCCAGCAGCGGTGTTCGCCAGAAAATTGGTGGGAAAATTGAGCAAAAAAAATCCGCCGCTGATCGTTCGTATCGGCAAAGGTGGCCAGTTTTTACCGCTTCTCAAACGCGCCCTTCCGGAGCGGCTGCTGGATCGAATTTTGACGAAAAAATTTGAATTGAACAAGCTCGAAGGCAGGGATGAATCGAATGGAAATTAATACATTGGCTGTGGACAATTTGCGCTTTGATTTTTAGGCAAAATAATTTTTTTTGATTTTCTTTTGGTACTAATCAGTGGAAATTTTGGCAAAGATTTTATTGCTTTCGCGCGTTGGCGGTTAATTGAATTTAATGGGGTTGCGGACTTCCGGGTTTTCCCGCCGATCAATTTCATTTACAATAGTTTTACGGTTTCGTTGATTTTCATCTTGACAATAAGGCAAAAAATTTGTAAGTTGTCATTATTTTGAAAAGTTCACCATGGCAACATCGATGAAATCGAGCTCATACATTTTATTTTTGATTTGATGACGGCGAATGGATTTATCGATAATCATTGTTAATTATAATGTTAAGGAATTTTTGCAACAGGCGGTGACGTCCATTCGGCAGGCAGGCCGTTCGCTGGATTGTGAAGTGATCGTCGTTGACAACGCTTCGGCAGATGGCAGCGTGGAGTTAGTTCGGGAAAAATTTCCGGATGTGAAACTTATCGCCAATGCGGAAAATCGCGGTTTCGCCGTCGCCAATAATCAGGCGATGAAAATCGCTCGCGGCGACTTTATTTTATTGCTCAATCCGGACACCATCGTCCAGGAAAATACGTTCTCTGTCATAGTTGATTATTTTCGTCAGCATCCTGATTGCGGCATGGTTGGCTGCAAAATTTTAAATCCGGACGGCAGTTTGCAATTGGCGTGCCGCCGCAGTTTTCCCACGCCGTGGGTCGCGCTCACTAAAATTGTGGGTTTGAGCCGTCTGTTTCCGCGCAGCAAATTGTTTGGCAAGTACAATCTGACTTATCTAGATCCGAACGAAAATTACGAGGTGGAAGCTATTTCCGGATCGTTCATGTTTTTCCGTCGGGAGGTTATGGAGCAGATCGGATATCTGGATGAGTCTTTTTTCATGTACGGCGAGGATTTGGATTGGTGCTTTCGCGTTCGCGAGGCGGGTTGGAAAATTTACTATTTGCCGGACACGCAGATCATCCATTTCAAGGGCGAAAGTTCTAAAAAGAGCGATACTGATCTGATTCTCCAGTTTTATCGGGCGATGAAACTGTTCGTGGAAAAACATTATCAGAACCGCTATTTTCACGTGCCGCAGTGGCTGCTTATGGCAGGCATTTCGGCGCGCGCGCTGTTGACTTTTGTCAGCCGACTGATCAACTATCTTTTGCCCGGAATCATCGACTGGCTGTTGCTCAATCTGTCCCTGGCGCTGGCAATTTTTGTGGGCATCTATTTGCGGTTTCAGTTTTTCCCGCTTCAGGCGTACTTGCCGGTGATGATGGTTTATTCGCTGATCTGGATTTTTTGCCTGATTTTATCGGACGCCTATTATCACAGCAAATTTTCTTCGTTGCGCGCGGCGCAAGGTGTGTTGCTGGGGTTGATTTTTAACGCATCGCTCACGTTCTTTTTCAATCAATACGCATTTTCGCGCGCCGTGGTGCTCAGCGCCTCTGTTTTCAGCGTCGTCACTCTTGCCGGCTGGCGGTTCGCGGTGAAATTGTTAGCGCGTTTCAAAAAGTTGCCTTTTCTCGGCTCGCTGGGAAACGCGCTGTTGGGCAGAAAAGCGATCATTGTCGCCGTGCCGGAAGACGGAACAGCCATCGCGGAAAAATTGCGGCAAAGCGTGGATGCCGGCTATGACATTTTGGGACTGGTGACTCCGACGCAGCAAGCGCCGGGCGATTCTTCGCGCCAATTGACGATGC
This sequence comes from Calditrichota bacterium, assembly GCA_013152715.1. Lineage (NCBI taxonomy): Bacteria > Pseudomonadati > Calditrichota > Calditrichota bacterium. The sequence goes on along the minus strand of JAADFU010000068.1, from coordinate 23,543 downwards.
TCGGTGCGCTGGAGAATCTGGACTCGATCATTTCCAGAACGGGCGCGCGGGAAATTATCTTTGCCACGGAAGGCGTTTCGTTCGATAAAATTTTGCACATCATTTCCCGGACATCGCGCAAGGACGTGACGTTTAAATTAGTCCCTCGCAGCATGGACGTCATTATTGGCAAGGCATCCATCGAGTACATCGGAGACCTGCCGCTGGTCGATATTCAATATCGTTTGAGTCAGCCGCGGAATCGGATCGCGAAGCGAATTTTTGACATTTTCGTTGCTGTGGCACTGTTGATCGTTTTTTTGCCGGTGTTTTTTTATTTAATAGTTTTCAAAGGCGCGCGTTGTGAGAAAAAAATAATTGTCGGTCCGCTGGAGAAGAATATTCCGGTTTGTTTCTTTAAAGGAAAAAAGTTGACAGAGCGACAGAAAAAATTGCCTCTTTTGGGAGCGGTTTTGCTGGGACGGATCAGTCTCGTCGGCGCTCCGTTTGTCTTTTTAAATGAAAATAAAAATTTTCAAGCTGCGGATTTGAAACCTGGCGTCACGGGGCTGGCGCAAATTAGCAGAAACACTTCAGGAACCGCGGAAGATATTGAGCGTTACAATCAGTTTTACATGAAAAACTACTCCATTCAGTCGGATGTAGAGATTTTGATAAAAGCGCTTTTTAGAATTTGACAAAAGCGTGACGGTCAAACATGGCAAATGCCTGATGACGAGAAAGCAACAACCAATAACCAGTCAAAAAAAATATCCCTAGGCAGAGCATGGAAAAATATACACTCGAATTTGAACGACCCATTCTGGAACTTGAGAAAAAAATTCAAGAGATGAAGGATTATTCGCTGAACGCTGATGTGGATCTCAGCGATGAAATTCTTAAATTAGAAGAAAAAGCCAGGCGGTTGAGCAAAGATATTTACTCCAAACTGACGCGTTGGCAGCGCGTTCAGTTGGCGCGTCATCCGCAAAGGCCTTATACGCTGGATTACATCAGTCGGATGACGGATTATTTTCTCGAGCTCCACGGCGACCGCGCTTTCGGAGAGGATGCGGCGATTGTGTCAGGTTTAGCAGAAATCGACGGCCAGAGAATGGCGATCATCGGTCACCAAAAAGGTCGAACCACCAAGGAAAAATTGTACCGTAATTTCGGCATGCCGCATCCCGAAGGCTATCGAAAAGCGTTGCGAGTGATGAAAATGGCGGCGAAATTCAACAGTCCGGTAGTGTGTTTGATTGACACACCGGGGGCGTATCCGGGCATTGGCGCCGAGGAACGTGGTCAGGCGGAAGCCATCGCCCGAAATTTATTTGAGATGTCGCATTTGCCGGTGCCAATTTTGATCGTCGTTATTGGGGAAGGCGCCAGCGGCGGCGCTCTCGGCGTTGGCGTCGGCGACCGGCTGCTGATGATGGAAAATACCTGGTATTCAGTGATTTCTCCCGAGGGCTGCGCCGCGATCTTGTGGCGCGACAATAGCAAAGCAGATCAGGCTGCAGAAGCCATGCGCGTGACTGCCAGCGATTTGAAAGAATTGCAAGTTCTCGACAGAATTATTCCCGAGCCGTTGGGCGGCGCTCATCGCAATTATGACGAGGCGGCGGAAATTTTAAAAAAAACCATTTTAGAAGAGTTAAATAATTTGCAAGAATTACCAGCGTCACAGTTGGTGGAGCAAAGAATTGAAAAATTTGGTAAAATGGGTTTTTGGAACGAGTGATTTCGTCTGGAAAATATTGCTAATTTTTGAAATACAAAAAATTATGTTGAAAAAATAGAGGAGCGCCTCATGTTGAGCAAAGAATTACAAGAAGTTTTAGCTTGTCCAAAATGCAAAGGCGAATTAGAATACAATCAAAAAGAAGAAAAACTTATCTGCCACAAATGTCGGTTGAAGTTCGCAATTAAAGATGATATTCCTATCATGTTGATTGATGAGGCGGAAAAGTTTTAGTCTTATTTCGGCGCGCAAAATTCATCCTCTTCTCTTCGCATTGGCGGACGGTTATCGCTGGCAACCGCAGACCTAATTCTTCAATTAAAAAAAGCTTGATTATTTTTTAAAATTATTGTACATTTAAGTTTATTTTTGGGAACTCACAGAAAAGAGTCCGGGCGATGAGTCTGCTAAATGGAAATGTACTGGTCTTGAACCAAAGCTTCGAGCCAATGAGCGTGACCAGCGTTCGCAAGGCAATTATTTTGGTCTATCTCGGAAAGGCGGAAATGGTGGAAAAGAATTGCGAGTTCGTCCATTCTGTCAACGAAGAATTTCCGTTGCCGAGCATTGTTCGTATCAAGCGCTATATTCATGTTCCGAGAAAGCGCATTATTCTGACGCGGAAAAATATCATGCGACGGGACAATCATCGGTGTCAGTATTGCGGCAGAAAAGATGTGGGACTGACAATCGATCATGTAATTCCCAAAGTCCGCGGCGGACCCGATACCTGGGAAAATTTGGTGTGCGCTTGCGTGCATTGCAATAACAAAAAAGGAAATCGTACGCCGGAAGAGGCGGGCATGACTTTGCTGCATGAGCCGAAAAGGCCGAATCACATCTTTTTTATCAGATACACGGCCGGAAGAATTGACAAACGTTGGAAGCCTTATTTGTTTATGAATTGAAATGAGGCCGCTCGTCAAAGGGAAAATAATTGAAAAAATTTCGGAAGATTAGACAAACCCCGGACAAAATTTTAATTTTTGACATTTCGAATCGAGAACCAGAAAAAGAAAACGGGTAACTGCACATGAAAAAACGGATTTTGAGCGGCATGAGGCCTACGGGAAAATTGCATCTGGGAAATTACGTGGGAGCGCTGGAGAACTGGGTCAAATTGCAGGGCGAGTATGAAAATTTTCATCTGGTCGCCGATTGGCACATTTTGACGACAAATCTGGATACTTCTCACATCGAAGAGAATACGATTGACATGGTCATCGACTGGCTCAGCGCTGGGATTGATCCGAAAGAAAGTCCCATTTTTGTACAGTCGAAAATCAAGCAACACGCGGAATTGTTCCTCATATTTTCTATGTTAGTGACGGTTCCCCGGCTGGAACGAAACCCGACGGTGAAAGAGCAAGCGCGAGATCTCGGGCTGGAAAGCAATATGGTGTTTGGCCATTTGGGGTATCCGGTATTGCAGGCGGCGGATATTTTGCTCTATCAGGCGCATCTTGTGCCGGTGGGCGAAGATCAGATGCCGCACATTGAGTTGACGCGAGAGATTGCGCGCAAATTCAACAACAGTTACGACAAAGTGTTTGTCATTCCCAACGGAAAACTGACGGATTTCGCCAGATTGCCCGGGCTTGACGGCAGGAAAATGAGCAAGTCGTTGGGTAATACGATTTTGTTGTCAGATCCGCCAGAGGAAATCTCCAGAAAAGTCATGCGTGCGATCACAGACCCTCTGAAAATCCGTCTTGGCGATCCAGGCCGTCCCGAGATTTGCAATGTTTTCACTTATCATCGCAAATTTAATCCGGGTGAGACCGCTGAAATCGAAAAAGATTGCAAGAGCGGAAAATTGGGCTGTGTCGCCTGCAAGAAGAATCTGGCTGCGAAACTCGCCGACTACCTGGCGCCATTTCAGGAAAAAAGGCGTTATTTCGAGCAGCATGAAGATGAAGTGCGCGACATCATCAAAGATGGCACGGCGCGCGCGAGAAACGTGGCGGCTGAAACCATGGACAAGGTTCACCAAGCGATGAAAATTGGATAATAATGGCTTATCGCGTCAAATTGAGAAATTTTGAGGGTCCGCTGGATCTTCTGTTATTTTTAATTAAAAAAAATGAAGTCGATATTTACGATATTCCAATGGCGGACATTACTCGCCAATATTTGGAATATGTGGAAATAATGAAGCTTCTGGATCTGGAAGGCGCGAGCGAATTCATTTTGCTGGCGGCGACGCTGATTCGCATCAAAGCCAGAATGTTGCTGCCCAGACCCGAACCGGAAGATGACGAGGATGTTATCGATCCCCGTCTGGAATTAGTGACCCGTTTGCTGGAGTACAAGCGTTTCAAAGAAGTAGCCTTCAAACTCGCAGATTTTGAAGAACGGCGCGGCCAACTTTACAATCGCGGCTATCTGGAAGAATTTCAAGCGCCGGAAGACGACGGCGTTGAACTGGGCGAGAATGTCAATCTTTTTACGCTGGTTTCCACTTTCAAGCAGGTGCTGGATCGGCTCCCAAAAGTGACGTACCACGAAATCGCGGATGTAAAGATCAGCGTGGACGAGCAAATTGATTATGTCCTCGGTCAGTTGGCTGAAAATAAATCGATTTCATTTTATGATTTGATGATTCAAATGGGCGATCGGTTGCGCGTTGTGGTGACATTTATTGCCTTGCTGGAGTTGGTGAGGCGCGGACTAATTGTTATGCGACAATCGGTTCCCTTCGGTGAAATTTGGATAGCGAGGAAAGGTGATTGATTTATCAAAAATAAAACCAGCGGTTGAGGCGTTGATTTTTGCGTCGGACGGACCGGTCACCGAGAGCCGTATTCGGTCAGTGATCGAAGAATTGTCGCCGTCTCAAACGCAGCGGATAGTGGAAGAGTTGAATCAGGAATACGAGCGGCAGAATCGCGCTTTTCGAATTCAACGCATCGGCGGAGGTTTTCAATTTGTCACTTGCGCTGAATTTGCGCATTACATAAAAAAATATTACAAGGGGCGTAGCCGCGGGCGTTTGTCCAAAGCCGCTCTGGAGACTTTGGCGATTATCGCCTTTAAGCAACCCATCAGCCGGCCGGAAATTGATCTGATTCGCGGCGTGAATTCAGATGGCGTGGTGAGAACTTTGTTGGAGAGAAATTTGATTCAGATCTCCGGACGCGCCGAAACTGTGGGGCACGCGCTTTTGTACACCACCACGCAGGAATTTTTGCAGCATTTTGGCATTAATGATATTTCGGAATTGCCAAGGCCCAAGGAAATCGAAGAATTGCTGGGCAGCGCACAGGAGGAATTGCCGCTCGATCTGGCTGAATCCGAAGAAATCGATGAGAAAATAGCGGAACAAATGTCGATTCTCGACGGCGGCGACGAGTTATCGCCGGAGGAAGAGCAGCCGCAAAATTCAGGTGAGCCCGATGAAGAAGAGACTGAATAAATTTCTCTCCGAGTGCGGTGTTGCTTCCCGACGAAAATGTGACGTGCTCATTCAGACCGGGCGGGTAACTGTGAACAACGAAGCTACCGTAGCGGGCGTTATTGTTGATGATGAAAAAGATGAAATCCGCGTTGACGGAAAGCGAATTCATCTTCGCGAAAGGAAGCGATATATTTTGCTGCACAAACCGCGCGGAGTAGTAACAACGGTTTCAGACGAGCGGGGCAGAAAAACAGTGTTGGATTTGATTCCTGACGTGGGAAGGCTTTTTCCGGTGGGACGTCTGGACCGGGATTCTTCCGGCGCTTTGATTCTGACCAACGACGGCGAATTGGCTTACGGATTGACGCACCCGAAATTTGGGATTGAGAAAGTTTATCACGCATTGTTAGTGAAACCAATTTCTGCGGCGAACGTTAAAAAAGTTGCTGCGGGAATTATGCTGGAGGACGGCATTGCGGCGCCAGCCGGATTTCGTGTTTTGAACCGGGAGCGGACAAAGGTTGAGCTCATTTTAGTGGAAGGTAGAAATCGCGAAGTGCGGCGGATTTTTGAAGCCGTGGGAAATCGCGTGCGGCGGCTGAAACGATTTCAGTTTGCTTCGCTGAAGGTTAACAAATTGCGGCCCGGCGAGTATCGATTTTTGACAAAAAATGAAATAAAAGAGCTGAAAAATTTAATAGATGAGCAAAGATAGTAATGTGATAGCCATCGACGGTCCGGCAGGTTCGGGGAAAAGCACCACCGCCAGACTGCTGGCGCGGAAATTGGGTTTTTTGTATCTGGATACCGGCGCCATGTATCGCGCGTTGACGCTAAAAGCGTTGCGTCGGCGAATTGATTTGGATTCTGAAACAGAGCTGGAAATTTTATTTGAAAATACGTCGATTGATTTGTTGCATCAGAACGGTCGCTTGCGCGTCTTGCTGGACGGCGAGGACGTTTCCAGAGAGATTCGTTCTGCAGAGGTGTCGGATAACGTTTCCAGAGTAGCGGCCAAAAAGGCTGTTCGCGAGCGGATGGCGCTATTGCAGCGGGAATTCGCCCAAAAAGGAAATGTGATCGCCGAGGGGCGCGATATTGGGACGGTGATTTTTCCTGATGCAAAGTTGAAAATTTTCCTTGTGGCGTCTATTGAGGAAAGAGCGCGAAGACGTTTTAAGGAAGGCAATAGCCCAAGCGAATCAGCGAAATTGAAAGAAATGGCGGAGAATTTAAAAAAAAGAGACGAAGCGGACAGCGGGCGAGAACACAGTCCGCTCTTGAAAGCCGCTGACGCAATTGAAGTTGATACGACAGCGCTGACGATTGAGCAGCAAGTCGATCTGATTGCCCAACTCTGGGAAAAGAAGAAAAGTGAGGACGAGACTCGACAGTGATGGAGGTTCGTATTGATCCATACGCAGGTTTTTGTCCCGGAGTGCGCAGGGCGATTCGAATGATTGAAAATGAAATTGAATCGGGCGAGCCAGTCGCGGCGTTGGGGGCTCTGATACATAATGATCGTGAAATTGAACGATTGAAACGGTTGGGATTGGTTGCCGTTGATCAGGAAGCTTTCAAAACGGGGCAGGTTGATAAGAGTAAAATTTCCGGGAGAAAATTGTTCATTCGCGCTCATGGAGTTTCTCCGCAATTGCGCCAAAAAATTGAATCGAGAAAAATCGAATATCTGGATGGGACGTGCGGACTGGTGAATCGCTCGCAGCGGATTGTTGAAGATTTTTACCGGCAAGGATATCAGATTGTCATCGTAGGTAAAAAAAACCATCCGGAAGTGGAGGGATTGCTCGGTTTTTGCAACGGAGAAGGAGCGGTCGTTTATCAACCAGGAGATGAGGAAAAAGTAAAACTTTCAGATAAAGTTTTGTTAGTAGCGCAAACGACGATTGATGTGGCGCGTTTTGACTACTTTCAAAAAAAGTTAGAGAAGGGAGTTGATAATCTTATCGTAAAAAACACAATTTGTCCGGTAGTCACCAATCGGCAGCGTCATGTTGTTGAATTTGCAGCGTCCAACGATGTGATTATTTTTGTCGCGGATGTGCACAGTTCAAATTCACAGGTTTTATTTAATTTGTGTCAGCAAAGAAATCCGCGTTCCCATTTTGCGACGACGCCGGATGAGTTGAAAAAGGATTGGTTCAAGGGCGCGAAAACTGTCGGATTGACCGGCGGGGCGTCAACGCCAGTCTGGCAATTGGAAGAATTCAAACAACAAATCACTAAAACATTAACCAATTAACCCGGTAATTTTTCAGGAGGTATTTTTAAATGGCAGATTTAACCGATGATCAATCTCAGAACATTAATCCTGAGATTGAAGACGAGAAAGAGGTTCTGGAGGGAGGTGATTCAACAAACGCTAACGAGCCAACCCAAGAAGAAACAGCGACACCTGAACGGAGAGTTTACAAGTTGGAGGAGTTGACAGAAGAGAAAGAATATTCGGACGATGAATTTGAAGAACTCCAAAAACTTTATGAAGATACAATCAGCGATTTCGTCGAGGGCGAGCTGGTCGTTGGGAAAATTCTGGCAATCAGTGATAAAGAAGTCACTGTTGATATTGGATTTAAATCAGAAGGAACCGTTCCGTTAGAAGAGTTTTCCAATCGCGATGAACTCAAAGCTGGCGACGACGTTGAAGTATTTTTGGAAAACATCGAGGATGTGGACGGACAATTGATTCTGTCCCGCAAGAAAGTCGATTTTATTCACAACTGGGAGCGGATTGTCAATTCTTACGAGAGCGGCGAGATTTTGCAGGGACGATGCATGAGACGAATCAAAGGCGGTATTGTGGTTGATCTCGGCGGCGTGGATGCATTTCTCCCCGGATCGCAGATTGACGTGAAACCAATTCGCGATTTTGACGCTTTCATCGGCCAGACGCTGGATTTTAAGGTTGTGAAAGTGAATCAACGACGCAAGAATATCGTTGTTTCTCACCGCGCTTTGGTCGAAGAGGAAATGAAAGAACAGCGCGAAAAGATTCTCGAAAATCTGGAAAAAGGACAGATTCTGGAAGGAACAGTCAAAAATATTACCGATTTTGGCGTGTTCATCGATCTCGGCGGCGTAGATGGCTTGTTGCATATCAATGACCTATCCTGGGGGCGCATCAACCATCCGTCTGAAATCGTCTCGCTCGATCAAACGATCAAAGTGAAAGTGCTCGATTTCAACGATGAAAAGAACCGAATTTCGCTGGGCTTGAAGCAATTGCAACCGCATCCGTGGGAAAATGTGGCGGACAAATATCCCGTTGGCTCGGTCGTCAAGGGCAAAGTCGTCAATATTTCCGATTATGGGGCATTTGTCGAGTTGGAAAAAGGAGTGGAAGGATTGATTCATATTTCGGAGATGTCCTGGACTCAGCACATCAAGCATCCGTCCAAAGTCGTGACTGTCGGGGAAATTGTGGAAACGAAAATTTTGAATATCGATCCCGAAGATAAAAAAATATCACTCGGTTTGAAACAATTGGAACCGGATCCGTGGGATAGTTTGGAAGATAAATATCCGGTCGCTTCGCGGCATGAAGGCATTGTGCGGAATCTGACCAATTTTGGCGCCTTTATCGAGTTGGAGGAGGGTATTGACGGGTTGATTCACATTTCCGATTTGTCATGGACAAAGAAAATTCGTCACCCCGGAGAAGTGCTCAAAAAGGGCGACACCGTCGAAGTCGTGGTCCTCAATGTCGATCGCGAAAATCGTCGCATCTCGCTTGGCTACAAGCAAACCACTGATAACCCGTGGGACACATTGGAGAGCAAATACAGTCCGGGAACAGTGACTAAAGGCAAAATCGTTCGCCTGATCGAAAAAGGCGTTATTGTTGAATTACCAGACATTGTCGACGGATTTGTTCCGTTGTCTCATTTGACCAAGCCAAATTTGAAAAAGCCGGCTGATGGTTACAAAGTGGACGATGAATTGGAACTGTGTGTGTTGGAATTTAACAAAGACGCCAAGAAGATCGTTTTGTCCGAGAATGTTGACTATGCATTGAGTTTGCTTCATCAAAAAGAAACGGTCGCCGCTGTTCCCGAAGAGAAAGAAGTCGGGGAGCTTTTTGCCGAATCCGCCAAAGAAACTAAATCCAAGGAAGCGGTGAAGGAAAAAACCGAGGCGGCTCCGGAAGCCGCGGAAATAACTGAAGCTGAAGCCCCGTCAGAGGAAACAAAAGCGGAAGCGGAGAAAGCAGCAGAGACGACTTCGGAAACCGAAGAGAAAGCGGAAGAAGCAAAACCAGAAGAAAAAACAACCCCAAAAACCAAGAAAGCGAAAGCGGAACCGGAACCGGTTACTGAAACTCCGGCTGAAGAAAAGAAGGAAGAAGTTTCCCCCGAATCCGCTGAAGCTGCGGAGAAAAAGCCGGCGAAGAAAGCGGCAAAAAAGACAACAACGAAAAAAACAACGCGCAAGAAAAAGACCGAAGAAAAACCGGCTGAAGGCGCGGATGAACAGGCTGAAAAGTCCGAAGATGCAGCAGCGGAGACGGATACGGAAAAACCGGAATAATTGCTGTAATATTGGAAAATAACCTTCTGCAGGCGCAAAATTTTTGCCTGTGGAAGGTTTTTTTATGTCGTTTACTCTGGAAATAGAATGAAGAAGATTAGTTTTTACACCTTAGGCTGCAAATTAAACCAGTCCGAATCAGCGATCATGGCGGAGCAATTTCGCGAACAAGGGTACGAGGTAGTCCCTTTCGGTAAAAAAGCCGATGTCTGCGTCATCAACACCTGCACGGTGACGGCGAAGACTGACTATCGCTGCCGCCAGATGATCAGACGGGCGAAAAAATTGGCGCCGGACGCAAAAATTGCTGTTGTCGGCTGCTATGCGCAGTTGCATCCGGAGACGATTCGGGAGATCGAGGGCGTGGATTTCATTTTGGGCAGTGACCGGAAATTCGATCTTTTGCCCATGCTGGAAACAATCGCTGACGCAAACGAAGCCATCGTTGAAAAATCTGACAACAAACAATTTCAGGCGCCGGCGAGCGGCTATTTCTGGAATCACACGCGGGGATTTTTGAAAATTCAGGACGGCTGCGATAATTTTTGTGCCTACTGCGCCGTCCCCCTGGCGCGAGGCAGGAGCCGCAGCGATCATCCGGACGAGATTCTGGCTCATGCCGAGAAATTGGTCGCCGCCGGACATCGTGAATTGGTGTTGACCGGCGTACACATTGGCATGTACGGAAAAGATTTGCAGCCCCCAGTTACTTTGCTGGACGTGATTAAAAATCTGGAGAAAATTGACGGACTGGAGCGAATTCGTTTGAGCTCGCTGGAGCCGAACGAGATCAATGATGCGCTTTTGGAGCATATTGCCAATTCGGAAAAAATATGCCGTCATTTGCATGTTCCGCTGCAAAGCGGAGATGATGAAATTTTGAAGCGCATGAGGAGGCTTTACCGCAGGCAGGATTTTGTTGAAATCATCCAAAAGATTAAATTTTACTTGCCGCATTGCGGTCTGGGCACGGACGTAATTGTCGGTTTCCCTGGCGAGACAGAAGAACATTTTCAGAACACCGTGGAGATCATCGAAAGCTTACCGTTCACTTATTTGCATGTTTTCAGCTACTCAGTGCGTCCGGGAACTGCCGCGGCAAAATTTTCCGAACAGGTGGATTCTGAAACCATCAAGCGCAGAAGCGAAACGCTCAGAAAAATAGGCAAGCAAAAGAAACAGGAATTTTATCGTTCATTTGTCGGCAAAACTGTGCGTGTACTCTGGGAGACCAAGACAGAAGACGGTTGGATGACCGGATTGACTGCCGAATATGTCCGGGCGAAAGCAAAAGCGGATTTGAAATTTGTGAACAAGTTTGCCTATTTGAAAGTTGAGAAAGCGAGGGAGGATTTTGTTTTGGGAGCAATTGTGGATTTTGATTCAGTTAAGAGATAGAAAAAGCATTTTGTCCGTGCTGAGATAAACAGAAATTTCATCGGAACAATTACCCTGCAATGACATTTCATTCCTAATTACACAGAGTTTTCTCGCCGGTGGCGTTTTTTTCTTTTCTCGAATTACTCGAACGGCATAATAAGTGAACAAATTTATTGACATTTATCCAAAATATTTGTATTATTTATTTTTAACAGGGAACGTTCATGAAGAAAGTCTATTTTGAAACTTATGGCTGCCAGATGAACAAGTATGATTCCGAACTGGTAGCCGGGATTTTAGGACAGCAAGGGTACGAGCTGACGGACAAAGCAGACGAGTCGGATTTAATTTTGATCAATACATGCAGTGTGCGGGAACATGCGGAAACGCGTGTGTTTGGCAGATTAGATGCGCTCAGGCAATTGAAAAAAGAAAAGCAGGAATTGGTCATCGGCGTGATGGGCTGCATGGCTGCGCGTCTGAAAGACGGCATTAGCGAAAATAAGCCGTTTGTGAATTTTGTCGTCAGCCCGGATAACTATCGCTCGATTCCGCAGATTTTGCAGCAGATTGAAAACAACGGCGGTGACAGTCATTTTACGCTGGCGGAATTCAATGAGTACGAAGATTACGGCGATCTTTTTCCGTCGCACACCAGGGGAGTGAATGCCTGGGTGGCGATCATGCGCGGCTGCAATAATTTTTGTTCGTATTGTATCGTTCCCTATGTACGAGGCAGAGAGCGTAGTAGAAAGTTAGACCATGTCATCGCTGAAGTTGAGCGATTGGCTCGGCAGAATTACAAAGAAATCACGCTGCTGGGCCAGAACGTCAATTCCTACCATGACGGTGAATTTGATTTTGCTGATTTGATTCGTCGTGCTGCAAATGTTTCTGGGATTGAGCGCGTGCGATTTGCTACGTCGCATCCCAAAGATTTGTCGGACAAGTTGATTGACGCCATTGCCGGCCACCAGAAAATTTGTAATCACATTCATTTGCCGGTTCAGGCGGGTTCGGATAAAATTTTGAAGGCGATGAACCGCCGCTACACGCGGGAACATTATTTTGGACTGGTCGAACGAGCGCGAGCGAAGATTGAAAATTTAGGGCTTTATACGGACATCATCGTCGGTTTTGCCGGCGAGACAGAAAAAGATTTTCTGGCGACGGTCGATTTAATCAAAAGAATTGAATTCGACGGCGCTTTTATTTTCAAATATTCTCCGCGCGCGGGCACTGCTGCGGCACGTTTGCAGGAAACTTTGAGCGAGGAAGAGAAGGTTGAACGATTGCAATATCTGAATGGAATTCAGGATGAAATTTCTCTGAAAAAAAATCGGAAATTAATTGGAAAAATTGAGACAGTTCTCGTTGAAGGCCCGAGCAAAAAAGCAAAGCCGAATCAGTTAATGGGCAGAACTGATTCCAATAAAATTGTTGTATTCGATAGCGCGGCTCCAATGGAAAATGTGCTTGTCGATGTACGCATTGTTGATGTGAAAGGCCATACTCTTTTTGGTGAACTCTTGAAAAATTGAAAACATTTCTTGTGGAGGAATTATGTGGATCGTTCGATGGATTTTCTGGGTTCTGGCGTTACTATTTTTGATTCTTTTCGCGACACAAAATGCAACTCAAACTGTTACCGTTGAATTTGTCAAGTGGCGCTCTTTGCCCATCCCGTTGTGGATTGTGATGTATCTCTCTTTTTTGGCGGGCATTTTAGTTTGGTTTGCGGGCTCCATTTTTAAAATAGTGCAATTGAAAAGTGAATTCAAAAAATCACAACGCGAAAACAAGATGTTGCACAAAGAATTGGACGAATTGCGCAACATTCCCATCGAAGACGATTCAGATCAGGAAGATGATCTGAATAAAGAACTTTTAGCTTAATCGTGAGGAAAATGGATGGCAACGGAAACTTATATTTTAATTGGTGTCGGATTAATTATTATTTTGCTGATCGCATTCATTCTCATTCGGCGTCGGGGGAGAAAAATTGACGCTTCGCTTGAATACACGACTGCGCTCAACTATTTGATCGCCGGCGACAAGGACGCGGCGCTGGACAAGTTGCGTCTCGCAGTACGGAATGACACGCACAACATCGACGCCTATTTGAAAATCGGCGACATTCTCCGCGAACGGGGATTTTATGATCGCGCGGTTAAAATTCACCGCGGCTTGCTCATTCGGCCCAGTCTGAATGTGGGACAGCGTATCGATATTTTGAAAAGTCTGATTGCTGACTACAAAGAGGCAAAACGATTCGACCGCGCGCTGGTGTTTGCGGATCAATTGGCAGAGTCCGCCAGAAACGAGAGATGGGCGCAGGACTTGCGTTTGAAAATTCAGGAAGCAGCCGGCGATTGGGATCATGCGTTTGAAACGCGCAAAGCTTTGTACAAGAGTAAGGATGCAGAAAACAAAAAAATTCTCGCCCTTTACAAAGTCGAAGCAGGACGCGAGTTGGCGTCTCAGGGAAAAGAGCACGAAGCGCGTTTGAAATTTCGCGAGGCGATAAAATTGGACGGCGGTTGTCCGCCGGCTTATTTGTATTTGAGCGATTCTTACGCTCGCGAAAACAGATTTAACGACGCCCTGACAGAGTTGAAGCGTTTCATTGAGCAGGCGCCGGACAAGGCATATCTGGCGTTTCAGCGCTTTCGGGATGTTTTGTTTCACATCGGAAATTTCGGAGAGGTCGAATCAATTTTTCGCAAGTTACTGGAAAAAGACCCGAACAATGAACCGGTGCGTTTTGCGCTGGCAGATATTTACGAACGCAAGGGCGAACTCCAACGAGCGATTGCTTTGTGCCAGAATTGCCTGGAGAAAAATGCAAATTCGATGCAGGCGAAAAGGTATTTGGCGAAATTTTTGCCTCGCATCGGGAAAACCGACGAAGCGCTGAAATATGCCCTTGAACTTGCCGATGATCTTTTTGAACAGAAAGAGAAATTTTATGCCTGCAAAAATTGCGGACATGTCAGCGAAGAACCGCTGTGGCGATGCCCGAATTGTCTGGAATGGGATACTTTTGTGAGCTAATTTTTTGGCAAATGCCACCGGAATAATTAAACTGAGAAAATAGTGAAGCGATTTTCATTACATCAATTGCTCCTGATATTTTTGTTGTTTTTATTCACTTTGCCGCTACGCGCGCAAAATCAGGACATTGACGAGCGGCTGTTTGAGTGGGTGGAAAATAACAGCCGTGAACAGCTCAAGCAGCGGCTGGAGAAAATTCGTTCCCAATTGCCGGATAGTCCCATTCCGCTTTACCTGGAAGCTTATCTGGAAACCGACGGCGAAAAAGCTGCTGCGATTTATCAAAAAGTCGCTGAAAATTTTCCCGATTCCCACTATGCCGAAGCGGCGATGATGAAATTAGGCGAGTATTTTTTCATCACCAAATCCTATCAACGTGCTCGCTTCTGGTTTGACAAAGTTGTCAAGAAATTTTCCAGATCAAAATATGCGCCGGGCGCCAGCTATTTTTCGGCTGTCTGTTCCCGCATGTTAGGGGACAAAAAGAAAGCTGAAAAGACATTCAAAAAATTCATTAAAAAATATCCGAATCATTTTTTTACAAAAAATGCACAAAGAGCAGTGGAGCAAATGCGTTCCGGCGGCAAGGAACCTGTGATTTCGCCGGAGCCGATTGAAAATATTTTTCAAAAGCCAGAAGCGCCGCCCCAATCCGAAAATCGCCCTTTCACGGTTCAAGTCGGCGCTTTCAGAGATCAAGGGAATGCTTTCCGAATTAAGGAAAAATTGGCCTCTCTGCAATATTCGGTGGAAATTGTGCCGCGCATTGTTTCCGGCAGAAAGCTTTATTTAGTGCGAGTTGGTTCTTTTGCCGACAAACAGCAGGCAGAAAATTACGGCAATTTTTTGCAAGAAAGATTTGATTTGTCATTTCGCGTTGTGAAAAAAAATGATTGAGTATTGTAGTTTTGGCAAAATCATCATTGATGGCGTGACCTACCGCCGCGATGTGATTGTGACGCCGGAGAAAGTGATTCCTGATTGGTGGCGCCGCAAGGGACACGAGTTGTGCGTCGCAGACATTGCGAGCGTGATCGAAAAATATCAGCCGGAACTACTGATTGTTGGCACGGGACAGTTCGGGTTGGTGAAAATTTTGCGGGAAACTCAAGAGTATTTGCAAGGAAAAAGTGTCCGCCTAATTTCCCAGAAAACCGGCAAAGCTTACAAACTTTACAACGAAGCGAGCGGGAAAGCGACAGTCGTCGGGGCGTTTCATTTGACGTGTTAAAAATAGAATTTTCAACAGGAAAATAGTCTGTTATGAAATTTACATCATCACGGTTAATCGCATTTATCTTTCTTTTCCGTTTTATTCTCTACAATCATCCTGCTTTGAAATATCCCTTCTTCCCTTTGACTCGGAGGCCCAATGGAACAAACTTATGATTACGTCATCATCGGCTCTGGTTTTGGCGGCAGTGTGGCAGCGCTTCGTCTGGCTGAAAAAGGGTATTCTGTCTGTGTGATTGAAAAGGGGAGACGCTTCCGCAACGAAGATTTTGCCGACACAAATTGGCAATTGTGGAAATGGCTGTGGCTGCCGCGACTGCATTTCACCGGAATTCAGCAACTCACTATGTTGCACAATGCGTTTATTTTGAGCGGCGCCGGCGTCGGCGGGGGAAGTCTGGTCTATTGCGCCGTTTTGTATGATCCGCCGGATTCCTTTTTTCATGACGGGCAATGGGCGGAATTGAACTCCGACTGGAAGAAAACTCTGGCGCCGTTTTATCGCGAAGCCAAACGTATGTTAGGTGTCACGCAAAATCCGAGATTGTGGAAAAGCGACGAGCTTTTACGGGAGTATGCAAAAGACCTCGGCAGGGAAGATTATTTTTCGCCGACGCAGGTGGGAATGTTCTTCGGCGAAGAAGGGAAGACGGTACCTGATCCCTATTTTGGCGGCAAAGGCCCGAAACGAACCGGCTGCGATCACGGCGGCGGTTGTATGCTCGGCTGCAAAACCGGGGGCAAGAATTCGCTGGATCGCAATTATTTGTATTTGGCGGAACAGTTGGGCGTGAAAATAATTCCGGAAACAGAAGCCACGCTGGTGTCGCAATCGCAAGCTGGAGAGTATTTGGTCGAAACCAGGCGTTCAATCGGAATTTTTCGCGGACGAAAAAAGCAATTCCGAGCGAGAGGAGTGATCTTTGCCGCCGGCGCTCTGGGAACGAATAAGTTACTATTGGAGAGCAAAAGAAAAACCGCTTTGCCGGATTTGTCCGATCAACTGGGAAAAGTTGTGCGCACCAACAGCGAAGTGATGGTGGGCGTGCGGGGCAAAAATCACGACGACCGTTTTTGCGAAGGCATTTCCATTACCTCCAGTTTGTACGTGGACGAAGTGACGCACATCGAGCCGGTTCGCTATCCCGAAGGGGCAGATGCCATGTTTTGGTTGTCAACCCTGGCGACGGACGGCGGTTCGCGATTGACGAGACCGCTCAAGCATTTTTGGAATTGCCTGACTCATCCCATCGATTTTTTGCGTTCGCGCATGCCTTTAGGCTGGGCAAAACACGCGATCATTTTGCTGGTCATGCAATCTCTTGACAATACAATCGAATTTGTCTGGAAAAGACGGTGGTGGTTTCCTTTTGTGCGCAGTTTGAGTTCGAAGGGAACAAAAAAGTCGGCTCCCACTTACATTCCGGCAGCAAATGAAGCGGCGCGTGCCATTGCCAAAAAAATCAACGGCATTCCGCAGAGCGCGGTCACAGAAGTTTTACTGAATCGACCAATGAGCGCCCACATTTTAGGCGGTTGCGTCATTGGCAAAGATTCCGATCACGGAGTTGTTGATAAATGCGGCAGGGTTTTTAATTATGAAAATTTGTACATCGTAGATGGTTCTATTGTGCCGGCAAATCTGGGCGTGAATCCCAGTTTGACGATCACGGCGCTGGCGGAATACATCATGAGTCACATCCCACAAAAAAAGTGAGAAAAATTATTCGGAGGGAGAATGCACGAATTATTACGTTCGGAAGTAGCAGATTCCTATGAATTTGTCTCATACAATCCGGCGACAGAAGAAGAAATAGGCCGCATCCCTTTGCAGACGCGCGAGCAAATAGATGTTGCACTGGAAAAGGCGAATCGGGAATTCAAAAATTGGGCGGAAACTCCGCTCAGAGAAAGGCTGAAATATGTCCGCCGTTTGAAAAACGTCATTTATGACCAGTCCGAAGAAATTGCCACGCTGTTGGCGAAAGAGCAGGGCAAGACGAAGACCGAGGCGCTGCTTAGTGAAATAGCGGCTGTGTTGATGATACTGAAAAAAATTCCCGCCCATGCCAGACAGGTCTTGCGCGAGAAGCGGGCGCCGCATGAAATGATTCTTTTTTCACACAAAAAAAGTAGTTATCGCTTCGAGCCTTACGGCGTGGTTGTGGTCATTTCGCCCTGGAATTTCCCTTTTTCTGTTCCCATTCCCGAGATCGTTTCCGCGATTGTCGCGGGAAATACAGTTATCTTCAAACCTGCGCCGGGTACGCCTTTTATTGGCAAAAAAATTGACGACCTTTTTCGGCAAGCAGGTTTTCCGAAGGGTGTGTTGACTACAATTTTTATCTCAGATGAGGATGCTTCCTACCTGACGAGCCATCCCGGCGTAGACAAAATTATTTTTACCGGCAGCGTGCAAACCGGGACAAAAGTGATGTGTGCTGCGGCCGGGCAACAGTTCTCTGTTTTGTTGGAACTGGGCGGAAAAGACGCGGCAATCGTTGCTGCCGACGCAGATATTGAACGCGCTGCCCGCGGCATTGTCTGGGGTGCGACATTTAATTCGGGACAGGTGTGCGCTTCTGTGGAGCGAGTCTATGTTGAGCGACCTGTCGCCGGAAAATTTATTGCCCAATGCCTGGAAAATATCAAGAAAATTCGTGTCGGTGACCCGCTCTCGGAAAATACAGACGTCGGCCCGATGGAAAATGAGCGCCAGATGCTGCTTGTGCTCAGTCATCTCTCTGACGCGCTGCAAAAAGGCGCGAAATTGCTTTACGGCGGCGAAAGAATTGGAAAGCGGGGTTATTTTTTGCAGCCCGCGCTTCTAATTGATGTGGATCATTCCATGAAAGTGATGACCGAGGAAACTTTCGGGCCGGTGCTGCCAATTATGGTTGTCGATTCCCTAAATGAGGCGATTCGTCTGGCAAACGACGTGGATTTCGGTCTTTCTGCCTACGGCTGGACCGGCAGTAAAAAAACGGCGCGACGAATGATGGAAGAGTTGCAAGCCGGTACGGTGGTGATTAATGACGCCACTTTTTCCTGGGCTGAGCCAAATGCGCCCTGGGGTGGGTTCAAAAAAAGCGGTATTGGCAGAACGCGCGGCATCCCCGGCTTGCAGGAAATGGTGCAGCTCAAATATGTCAGCTACGATAAAGGAAATAACGAGACGAATTTCTGGTGGTTTCCGGCAGACAGCACGTTGAAGTCTCTGTCAGAAAATTCGCTGAAATTTTTATTTGCGAGAAATATCGGAACTCGGCTGAAAGGTTTGTTCAAGTTAATTTCGCAACGCCGGTTTGTGAAAAATTTTCACTGGGGCGCGACATTGAAAAATATCCATAAAGTTTTTTGAAAAGAATTGCGACATTAAATACGAAGGATTTGCCTAAATGACTCATTTTGAAGATGCACTCAGCCGGACAATAGCAGAGAATCCGCGTCTGGCGCCGGTTGAAGTCCCGGTGACTGATGCAATGGAGCGGATTTTGGCGCGCGATGTCATTTCACCGGTCAATCTGCCGCCTTTTTCGCAGGCAAAATCTGATGGCTTTGCTATTAATTCGCAGGACAGTCGAAACAAGAAAGCCGTGCATGAAGTGATTGGAACGGTTTTGGCGGGTAAGTTTCCCGACAAACAACTTCAGCGCGGTCAGGCGATGGAAATCGAAGCTGAAGCGCCTGTGCCGGTAGGCAGCGACGCGGTGGCGCCGATGGATGCCGTGAGAGTGGTTATGGAAGGCGCGCGAGTGGGAATTTTAAAAAAAATACGCAACGGTGAGAATGTCGCTCTTGCCGGAGAGATGCTGGAAAAAGGGGAACTGCTGCTGCCGTCCGGAACATATTTGACACCGCTGGAAATCGGGATGCTGACCATGATTGGCATCGACCGCGTCCGCGTATTTCCGCCGCCCAAAGTCGGCGTGTTGTCTGTGGGCAACGAACTGGTGGAAGTCGGCAAGCGAGTCATCCGCGGTAGATTGTGGGATGCCATCGGTCTGTCGTTAGCGGCGGCGCTTTACGAGTCGGGAGCGCAGCCGGAATATCTCGGGCCGGTGAATCACGAACAAAAAGCTTTTGAAGGCAAACTAAAATCATTGGCCGGTTATCATTTTATTTTAATAACTGGGTTTTCCGGGGAGAAAAGGAAAACACTCATTCTGGATGTCTTGAAAAAATTCGGCGTCAGGTGGCAAATTACAAACATTGGCATGGTCCCCGGCGGAGAAGTCCGGATCGGAAAAATCAAAAAAACAACTGTTTGTCTGCTGCCTGCGGATTTGTTTGAAATTACCGTGTTTTTCGAGGCATTCCTGACACCAGTGTTGCGAACGATGATGGGTTTTCCCTCGCTTTATCCGATGCGCGTCGAAGCGATCCTTGATGATTCTCTTCGGAAAAAAGGGGACTACCATTTGTTTCAACCGGCGCAAATTTCCTTTAAAAATGAGAAAATAGTGGCAAAAAAAATAAGCCCGTTAGGCAAAGGAACAATTTTTGAGCTTGCCCGCAGCAACGGTTTCATCTCCGTTCCCAGGCAGGTGACCAAAGCCAAAAGCGGCAAGCCTGTGGATGTGATTTTGCGGAAACTATTATTTTAAAATTTTGGTTTTTATTTTTTCGGCGTTGCCTTCAAATTGATGACGAAGCTTGAGGTGATTTTTTTCAAACTATAATTATCCCCGGATTTCAAATAATTTTATATGGAAAAAATACTACCGACCGAACAAGTGAGATTTTGAGATGCCAATTGACAACAAATTTTTGAAATTCCTGCCAAAAGAAAACATGCCCAAATATTTCAGCGCTTACATCAATCGCTTCAGCGGACTGTAATTCTTCCGTGTTTTGCCGTCTCTCAAAATTAGTGCTCATTAAAAAAAACACGGAGGTCCCTCAATGAAAGTTGTTGTTTTAGGCGCCGGCCTGGTCGGCGGTCCCCTCGCAATTGATTTAGCAAAAGATGAAAATTTCGATGTGGCAGTTGTCGACAGAGACGAGAAACAATTGCAAGCAATCAAGTCGAAATATTCGGATTTAACTGTTATTCAGAAAGACCTTTCTGATCCCAAGAATGTAACTAATCTGGTGAAGGAATATGATTTTGTGCTTAACGCCATGCCCGGTTTTATGGGCTTTAAAACGGCAGAAGCTATCCTGCGGGCAGGAAAGAGTTCGGTGGATATTTCATTTTATGAAGAAGATCCCTTCCTGCTGGACGATCTGGCGAAAGAGATGAACGTCACCCAGATCATGGACTGCGGCGTCAGCCCGGGAATGAATAACATTCTCATCATGCATGCGGCGCAGCAAATGGATGAGGTCGAAACGGTAATTACTTTCGTCGGCGGTCTGCCGCAGATACGCGAATGGCCCAGCGAATACAAGGCGGTTTTTTCGCCCATCGATGTAATCGAAGAGTACACTCGCCCCGCCAGATATATTGAAAATGGCTGCCAGATTGTCAGACCCGCTTTGTCCGATGCGGAGTTGATCAATTTCCCTGGTATTGGCACCCTGGAAGCTTTCAACACCGACGGGTTGCGAACTTTGGCGCGGACGATCAAAGCGAAAAATATGAAGGAAAAAACGCTGCGCTATCCGGGGCATATTGAAAAAATGATGGTGCTGCGAGAATTGGGATTTTTTAGCAAAGAGAGGACAGTCGAAATCGATGGCGTCAAAATCGCGCCGCTGGACGTGACAGCGCAGGTGATGTTTCCCCATTGGAAATTGAAAAAAGGGGAGGGCGACTTCACTGTTATGAAAATTATTGTCGAAGGCTCCCAAAACAGGAAGAAAATTCGCTACGAGTACGATTTGCTGGACAGGTACGATCGGGAAACGGACACTATTTCCATGGCGCGAACCACGGGCTACACTGCCACAATGGCGCTGCGCATGATCGCAAAGGGGCTCTATGCCGAGAAAGGGATTTCTCCGCCCGAGTATGTAGGCAAATACCCAGAATGCGTGTCGTTCATGTTAAAAGGTCTGAAAGAAAGAGGCGTCATTTACCGCGAGACGATTCGGGAAATTCTCTGATCAATGCCTTTTCCGATTTCATTCAGACTGCATTTTTAAATGCAGAAACGCATTTTTGTCAATCTGCCGCGGAGCCATTCCCGCTGCAATTTTGGAAATGACTCCGACGGCAAATTTGACGCTGATCGATCCGGTTTTGCCACATGCTTTCTGCTATTTTTTTGTAAATTCGATTACCGGATGTAGATGAGCTTTCTCGTATTTGAGTACCAGCCCGCTTTCATCTGATAGAGATAAACGCCCGAGGCAACGGTGCTGCCATTTTTATCGCGACCGTTCCAGGCTGCCGTGTAAGTACCGGCGTCCAATTTTTTGTCGACCAGTGTGATGACTTCTTTTCCCAACAGATCAAAAATTGTGATTCTGACATTACAGGTTCGGTCAAGCTGATATTTGATTTCCGTGCCCGGATTGAACGGGTTGGGGTAATTCTGGAAAAGTTCGGTTTTTTGGGGCAATACTTTGTCCAGATTCGCCAGTGTCGGCAGGGCGCCAGCTTTGATGTTTCCTTCGTTGAAAATGGCACGCTCAATTTCCAATAAATTGCCTGAATGATTTTTTGTGTCCTTCAGTTTGAATTTCAATACGACCAACTCTGTTTCCGAAGAGAGCGGCTTGCCGCTTGCCATCGCCAGGGAAATTTCACCGTGATCGTCGTTGAATGCCATTTCGCAGTCGGAGCAGCTTTTCCCTGATTCAGCGCTTTCAAAAGAAATCTGCGCCGCGTCGTAGCGAAATTTCAACTCCGCGGCGAACAAATCTCCGCTGATCTGCAGTTGAAGCGGAATCGTCAATTTTCCCGGAGTCGGCTTTTCAATTTTTCCCCAGCCCAAAGTTGCCGAACCGGAAGCCGCCCTGGGCAGATTTGCCAGCATTTTTCCGCCCGGCGACCAGTTTCCTGTGACGTCGCCGTAAACGATGCCGTAAAAATTCTGTTCGGTCTGATTCGAATTGAGCGGCGCGTAAGAGATGGAATCGGGCGCTGCGTTCCAATTGGTCTCATTAATGGCGAAACTAACCGGTACAAAAGTCCAATCTTTCGCCACCGGAAACTCATCAATTAGCCCGACCAACAACCGCAAAATGTAAGAAGCGTCGAAAGCGGAGACAGAGCCGTTTCCGGAAACATCAGCGGCAATCATCTGGTACGGCGTCAAATTGATCAATCCCACGACTTTTTGTAAAATAAAAGCTGCATCGTAGGCGCTGATGGCATTGCCTAATTCGCCAGCTTTTGTGGGAAATAAATTGTAATTTCCACCGGGCACATTGGAGAAGCTAAACTCTCCCTGCTCCGAAGTGCTCGCTGTTCTGCCGTCAAGTGTGACCGTTGCGTCCGGCACCAGAGATTCGTTGCCGAAGTAGCTAATTGTACCGGAAACGAGATAGCCGGGCTGCACCGCAAGCGAGCCGTTGAAAAAATTAAGGGCAGCGCCGCGAATGTCAGACAAATTGACCGTGGTCAAAAAAGTGTGGCTGGCGTCACTGTCAAAGGCAAGCACCGAGGTTCCGGTATCGCCAACGACCTCAAATCCCAGCAAAACGACTTCCAGTGAATCCCCGGAAAAACTCGCTTGGCCACCGCCGGAAATTTGCACCAGCACATTTTCGTTGGCGCCGGACGCTGTCGGATCAAACGGCAGATTCTCATTGGTCTGGCTAACGCTGAATCCGGAAAGTCCGCCGCCGATTTGCGCGCCGACAAATTTGATGACGGAAGAATCATATTCCACCACAAACTGCGCAATGCCAATGGCTGAATCCGTACTCACAAAAACAGGCACATAAACTGTCTCACCGCTCCCGCCAACTGTATCAGGCAAGGAAAGTTCAGCAACAATCTGAACCTCTGCATACGCCTGATTTAAATATCCTCCCATCACAGCAAAATTTGCACTGCTTACCTCACCAATGACGCCGACCTGCCCCACAGATTGGCTGATCTTGTACTGGCTCGACTGGATCTCTCCGCCGGCTTCGGACATTGTAGAAGTGGTGATTTTGGAATTGGAACTGCCCACTTGGGCGTAGCTTTGAATACCGGGAAAGAATAACAAAGCGTATAAAATGAGCGATTCTATTAAGATAAATTTTAATCGATTCATTTTTTTCTCCATGACTAAAATTGATTAGAAGAATTAAGAAAAATAAAATCAG
>JAADFU010000067.1:5751-12414 GCA_013152715.1 Calditrichota bacterium | reverse complement strand
ATGGAGACGATGAAAGATCCCGGTTTGAAAGAGAAGTGGGAGAGTTATGTAAGGTAAATTTTTGTAATAAGCAAAATAAAGCAAGGCTGACTGATTTTCGTTAGCCTTGCTTTGCTATTTTGAAAAACAATTCAAATAAAACCTCACCCTTTCAACATCACCATCAATCCCCCGCTGACAAACGCAATTACCCACCAGCCATAAGCAATCCGAGAATAAATATGCAGCGAATGCGGAACGTGAATTGGTTCGCCGGTGCGCAGAAAAAATCGCCAAACAAGAATTGTGTCAATTAACATTCCCAATAGCGCTGAATATCCTAAAAATCCATGAATTGTAAACGGCGAATTGGGCGAGCCGATAATCATGAAAATCGTTGCTGTGATGTCAAAAATAACGCCGATCGTGAGCGCAGTTAATACAGTGACGGTGACTTTTCGTTTTCGTTGTTCGATAAAAATGCCGATGGAATATCCAATCAGCGCAATAATAACGATACGGGTGCCAATTAAAAGAAGCGTATTCATGCGAATGAGTTTCCTTGTTGTAAAATTAAACTACTTTTTTGTCGAATTAGATTTTCCCGCATTAAAGCTGCCATTCGCTAGCCGCGCTTTGTCAGCTCATCGCGGATCAAATTAGGGTCTCTGGAACATAAACCGCAACGCCAGACACAAAAAACTGCTTATTTGCCCTGAGTTTCTGATGCAGATGTTGGTTTGTGCGGTTCATATTTGGCGATCAATTCCCAGATTTTTTCAAAATAATCCACAAACAGGGTGCGATCCTTTTCAGAAAAAACGGATAAGAAGCTCGTGATCATTTCCGAGACGACTTTTCTGCGTTCGAAGACGACCTTCGTTCCCTTTTTGGTCAGGAATAAATTTGTCTGACGCTGGTCCTCTTTCTCGGTTGATTTCTTAAGGTAACCGAGATTGACGAGGCGATTGACCAGTTCGGTTCCCGTGGAAGGAGCCAGGCTGAGTTTTTGGCACAATTGCGACAAACTCAAGGTTTCACTGGCGTGCAAAATAATCATCGCCTGATATTGGCGCATGGACAATTTTGATTTGTCCGGGTGTTGACGCCCCAAATCATGGAACGCATTCATGATTCGGGGCGCAATTTCTGCTAAACGTGCAGCATCTTTCGAGGGCATTGGGCTATTTCCTTTGAAATGTGGTGTTGAATCCGACAAAAATTCGTCTTCCCACATAAGGACCATAATTTTTATCAGTGTAGTCAGTCAGATTGTTGACGCCGACGCGCAGGCCGAGCAAGTTGTTTAGCCGATAACTGACAGTAAGATCGAGCTGATGGTAAGGATTTTTTTCCACTTTCTGGAAATCTCCTGAGTGTCCGGAAACCACCAGAATATTTCTTTTACTGAAAAATTGGTCCCTGAGGGAAAGTTTTAATTTTTTATTAAACAAAGCGTAAACTATTCTTACGAAACCGGTGTGCGGAGATATTTTTGAAAAAGCGACGTCCTCCTGGTTGCTGCTCATGTTTGTATAATTGTAAGAGAGCGTGGTCGTCAAATTCTCCGCTAAATATAATCGCGTTTGCAGTTCAACGCCGCTGAATGTGGCTTTGTCAACATTCAAGTAACTGAAGGTCAAAGGCGCCGCCTGGTAATCGACAATCAGGTCTTTGAAGTTATTGTGAAAATAGGTGGCGTTGATCAAAAATAGTGATTTGTAAAAATATTCAATACCTATGTTACCGCCAATTGAGGTCTCAGGTTCCAAATCAGGATTGCCGAGAACGCGCATGGGCATTCCGGGAATCGGAATCGGGAAATCGCTGTACAATTCAATGAAAGAGGGTGCGCGGAATCCGCCGCCCCATGATCCGCGAATTTTTAAATCGGAATTGACAGCATACATGGCGCTGAGTCGCGGGCTGAAATAACTTTTCAAATCAGTGATTTTATCGTACCTGCCGCCGAGCAGCAACGTGATTTTCTTGAACATATTTTGTTCAAGCTGAACAAAAACGCCGGTTTGATTTCGAGCTTGGACGTTCGTCAGTCGCGCATTTTCATAGTCATTTTTGGAGACATCAAAGCCAAAGTCGAACTTCGTTTGATTCAAAGGACGGTACGTAAAATCAGATTTTAAGCCGATTAATTGATCCGTTGTTGTGTCCACTGATGCTGGCGAAGGAGAGCTTTGTGAAGCGCTTTCATAGGTGCGAAAATTGTCGGAATAGTAGCCGGTAAATTGCCAGTTGAAGGCGTCTCCGAGAGAATTTCTCCAGACTAAATTTGTGTTGACGTTCTTATTTTTGGAGAGATTCTCACTAATGCCGCCCATGAACGAGGACTCTGAGTTTTGTTCGTCGGCTTTGAATTCACCTTGCATCTGAATCTCACCCAATTTGGCAAAGTTATATTTCAATTTCCCGATGAAGCTGTTAGATTTTGTGTCTTTTATTTGAATTTCAGAAGCGCCTTGATCAAATCCCTTTTGAAAATGATCGATATTGAAATAGTAGCCAAGTTGATTAAAGGAACCGGAAAAATTTACGTTGCCGCTGTAAAGATCATTTGAGCCGGTGCGGCCGTTAGCTTGAATTTTGAGGCCGCGGGCAAAGCCGCGAGTAATAATGTTAATAACACCGCCCAAGGCGTCGTTTCCATACAGTGCCGAACCCGGGCCTTTGACAATTTCAATGTGATCAATTTTGTCAGCGTCGATGAAATTGAGTGGAATGCGATTGTTCAATTTCCCTGTCTGCGGCACATTGTCCACCAGAATCAGAATTCTCCGACTGTCCACGCCGTTCATGTACAAAAATTTATTTCCCGATGTGCCCGATTCGATATTGATGCCGGGTCTGTCTGCCAAAATTTCGGAAACATCTTCAGCGCCTTTTTCGGCAATCTCCGCCGCAGTGACAATTTCAGTGGGAACAGGAACGTCCTGCAAGAGCTTTTCCGTTCGCGTGGCAGTGACAACGACTTGTTCAGTTTGAAAAAAATCTTCACTTAAAGAAAAATTGACAGTCACATTTTTTCCTGCTTCAACGATAATTTTTTGCTCTTGTGACTTGTAGCCAATGTACGTCGCCTTTATTTGGTAGGTTCCGCCAGGCGCGTTAGCAATTTCAAAAAAGCCGTTTTGATCTGACGCGGCGCCAATCGTTGTACCAACAAGGATAATGTTGGCGCTGACAAGAGGCGATCCTGTTTTAGCGTCAGCGACCCTCCCCTTTATTGTGCTACCTTTTTGTGCCAGGGACAAATTCGTCAAAGTAGCCAAAACGACAAAAACGCCCAGAAAAGAAAACCATAAAGAGTTACGGTGATGAAACAGTCCTGTTTTCATTTAACAAGCCTCCGGAAATTAATGATAATTTAGTTGATTAAAAAGATGTGTTCGTTTGTTTGTCAATTTGATTCGTATTTACGAAATGTTCGTATGTGCGAAATATAACAAAAGAAAACATTGAAGTCAAGGAAAAAGTGATATTTTGTGAAAAAAATCACACCTTGGGTCTGTGCTGCTTTTTGGTCGTTTTTCTTGTGGGCGGTTATTAGACTTGTCCCAGTGAATTATTAAATCAAAAGGGACAAATTTTTGATAAAAACATTGCATTTTAATTTGTGAATTTGTATATTAATGACTAATTTTTTTTCAAACGGAGCCCAAACCCTTCTTTCCCCGTCATTATTCAAATCATTGATAGAAAAATCCTAATTTCGCTTGAGTATTTTACGCAATAGAAAAGTTAGGACAGAGAAGGAAGATAAGATTAATTTAATTATGATGAGGTGAATGGCTATGAAAACGTTTAAGAAAGTGACAATGGACGGAAATGCTGCTGCTGCGCATGTGGCTTACGCGTTTAGCGATGTGGCGGCGATCTATCCGATTACGCCATCTTCTCCGATGGGAGAGTTGGCAGATTTTTGGTCGGCTACAGGTAGAAAAAATCTGTTTGGCCAGCAAGTTGATGTTGTCGAATTGCAATCCGAAGGCGGCGCTTCCGGCGCTGTTCACGGCGCTCTTTCCGCTGGCGCCTTGACGACAACATTTACCGCTTCACAGGGATTGATGTTAATGTTGCCTAATATGCATAAAATCGCCGGAGAAATGCTGCCGACAGTGTTTCACGTTTCTGCGCGTTCTCTCGCGGCGCAATCGCTTTCCATTTTCGGCGACCATTCAGACGTCATGTCCGCTCGCAACACCGGATTCGCGCTGGTGGCTGCCGCCTCAATTCAAGAAATCATGGATTTGGCGGTTGTTTCTCATCTCGCGACGCTGAAATCGTCAGTGCCATTTTTGAACTTTTTTGACGGCTTTCGCAGCTCCCACGAGATTCAGAAGATTGAAGAGATTGATTATGACACCATGGATGAATTGCTGGACATGAAATATGTGGAAAAATTTCGCAGTCGCGCGTTGAATCCGGAAATGCCGCGAATAAAAGTCGGCGCGCAGAACCCGGACGTCTATTTTCAGGGTCGCGAAACGGTAAATAAATACTATACGGAAACGCCGAAGATTGTGCAGGAATACATGGATCTGGTTGCTGAAAAAATCGGACGGCAATATCATTTATTCGATTACGTCGGTGCGCCGGACGCGGATCGCCTGATTATTGCCATGGGCAGCGGCTGTGAAGCCATCGAGGAAACGATCAATTGGCTAACTGCCAATCGCGATGAAAAAGTGGGTCTGTTAAAAGTTCGCCTTTATCGCCCATTTTCAGTCGATCATTTTTTAAAAGCGATTCCTGAAACTGTGAAAAAAATTGCCGTGCTCGACCGAACGAAAGAGCCGGGATCAATCGGCGAACCGCTCTATTTGGACGTTGTGGCGGCGCTGAAAGACAGAAAAGACCTCACGATCATCGGCGGCAGATACGGACTTTCTTCGAAAGAATTTACGCCGTCAATGATCAAGGCGGTTTACGATCATTTGAATGACGCCTGCTTTCACGGATTTACTGTAGGCATCGAAGATGATGTGACTCATTTGTCAATTCCGATCAAAGAAAATATCAATACTTTGCCCGAAGAAACAATTAGCTGCAAATTCTGGGGTTTTGGCTCGGACGGTACTGTTGGCGCTAATAAAAATTCCATCAAAATTATCGGCGACAACACCGATCTTTACGCGCAAGGATATTTTCAGTACGATTCGAAAAAATCGGGCGGCATCACGCGCAGCCATCTTCGTTTTGGCAAAGCACCTATTCAGTCTCCTTATTTGGTTTCTGCGGCGGATTTTATCGCCTGTCACAATCAGGCGTTTGTCGGCAGATATGATATTTTAGAAGGAATAAAAGAAGACGGTGTTTTTCTGCTGAATTCAAATTGGTCCAAAGAAGAAGCCTTTGAAAATTTGACCGAAGACATGCAGAAAACAATCATTGAAAAGAAAATCAAATTTTACAACATCGATGCTTTGAAAATTGCCGAAGAGGTCGGACTGGGCGGCAGAATTAATTCTGTGATGCAGACGGCTTTTTTCCTGATTTCCGGAGTGCTGGATCGCCAGGAAGCCATCAAAATGATCAAAAAAGCGATCGAAAAAACCTATAAGAAAAAAGGCGAAGAAGTCGTCAAGATGAACTGGGCAGCCGTCGATAAAACAGACGAGGCTTTGGAAGAAATCCCTGTCCCCGAGGAGATGCCTAAAATGCATCGCGAAATGAAAAAGCTCGTTCCCGACGACTCCGATAAATTTGTCAAAAATGTGATCGAAAAAATTATGCGCGAAAAGGGCGACGAAATCCCGGTTTCCGACATGCCGTTTGACGGTTTTGTGCCTTCAAATACGGCGAAGCTGGAAAAACGCGGGGTGGCGCCTTTTGTCCCGCGCTGGATTCCGGACAAATGTATTCAATGCAACCAATGTTCTTTTGTTTGTCCGCACGCGGCGATTCGCACCAAACTCATCGAGCGCGATGTGCTCAAAGACGCTCCTGATACTTTTACCACTCTCAAAGCACTGAGCCGCGACGGCGAAAAATACGATTTCAAAGTACAGGTTTATATCGAAGATTGCCAGGGATGTATGGTCTGCGTCAACGAATGTCCCAAAGACGCGCTGGAGAAAGCGCCAATTGAAGAAGAGAGAAAAGCCGGCGAAAACGCCAATCAGGAATTTTTTGAAGCTATTCCCAACGACGTGCTGAGCACTGTTGTCAAACTGGAAACGCTAAAAGGTAGCCAATTCAAACAACCGCTGCTGGAGTTCTCCGGCGCTTGCGCGGGTTGCGGCGAAACGCCGTACGTAAAATTAATTACTCAACTGTACGGCGACCGCTTGTTAATCGCCAACGCCACCGGCTGTTCCTCGATCTGGGGCGCGACTTTTCCGACAATGCCTTACGCTAAAAACAAAGACGGACATGGTCCGGCGTGGGCAAATTCGCTGTTTGAGGACAATGCGGAGTACGGATTAGGTTTTCGTCTGGCAGTGAACGCCAACCGCAAGCAGTTGCTCTATAATGTGGAGCAGGCTCTTGCTAATGGCGTGGCTGGCAGTTTGCGCGATGCGCTTGCAAAAGCGAAAGATTTGTGGGATTCCAAAGAAGAAGAAGCAAAAGCAAATGTAGTGAAAATTAAGCAATTGTTGCCTGACGCCATTGATAAAGCGAAAGGCGATCTGAAGAAAATTTTGCGCCGAGTCAAAGAGCTTTCCG
>JAADFU010000067.1:3313-5744 GCA_013152715.1 Calditrichota bacterium | reverse complement strand
CTATTTCATCGACAAAAGCGTCTGGTCATTCGGCGGAGACGGCTGGGCTTATGACATCGGCTACGGCGGTTTGGATCATGTTATGGCGTCCGGAAAAAACGTAAATGTTTTAGTGATGGACACTGAAGTTTACTCCAACACCGGCGGGCAGGCATCAAAAGCGACGCCGCTGGGCTCCATTGCTAAATTTGCCGAAGCCGGAAAACCGACGCCGAAGAAAGATTTGGGCATGATGCTCATGAGCTACGGCTATGTTTATGTCGCGTCCGTTGCCATGGGCGCTAATAAAAACCAGTTCGTCAAAGCCGTTCGCGAGGCGGAAGCGTACAACGGGCCTTCGATCATTATCGCGTACGCGCCCTGTATCGCTCACGGAATCGACATGTCGGAAACACAAATCGAAGAAAAACGCGCCGTGGAAGCCGGTTATTGGTTACTGTATCGTTTCAACCCTGAGCTGAAAAAGGAAGGTAAAAATCCGCTCATCCTGGACTCCAGAGAGCCGAAAACAGATGTCGTGGAATTCCTGAAAGGCGAGAAACGATACAATTCGTTGAAAATTACTTTCCCGGAAAATGTGGATAAATACTGGAGCGAATTCCAGAAATTCGTGAAAGAAAGATATGAACATTATAAGATGTTAGCCGGGAAATAAATTTAATATTTAGGTTGAAAATTGAATACCCCCTCGATGTATTTTTTCGAGGGGGTGTTTTTTTTGAAATATTTGAGGAAATAATTGTTAGGTTGGCTGATTCTTTGGATTTAATTGTTGAAAAATCTGCGGGAATCCGCGTTCTATTTCAGGACCAGTTTCCCTTCTGTGTCCAATCTGACAACATTCCCTTTTTTGAAGCGATGTCCCTGAATGGTCATGTCTTTGGCTAGTTTAAATTTTTTCAATTTTCCGTTTTCATGGAAATGGACACCGGCGCTGCTGCCGAAAATTTCCGTCAAAAAAGTAGCCTTTTTGCAAGGGAAGCCCTGAATCTCCTGATCCCTGGCAAGCCAAGCTAATTCCAATTTTCCGTTTTTGTAAAATACCGTCTGCCAATTATTGGCATTTCCCCGGCATAAAATTCCCTGAATCTCCGTGTTTTTGGGCAGGAAACAGACGATTTTGTTCTCATGAATGCTGAAAATTCTCGTACCTTTTGGTAAAAAAGACAGAGAATCATTTTTTGCCTCGGTTTGCGTTTGCTCCTGTCCGTACAAGCCGGAGAAAAGCAAAACGAAAAACAGGAGAAAGAGTAATCTGAAATATTTCATTTTATTTTCCCTTTTTATTTGGCAGGAACGGCCTTCAAATGTTACTTTTGAGGAAGAAGATGAAACTGATTATTGGTCTTCTGTAAAAATCGATCAAGAATGTCCGAACAAACGGAATCAAGATTTTCTTGCGAAACAACAGACAGATCGTTGAAAATAATTCTTCCGTATTGTTTGAGGAAATCAGTTGTCACGTATTCCCGGACAAACTTTCCGTCTTTGGGATATTTCTTTCGAGAATAATTATCGAATAATTTGTAAAAGACTTCCTGGTCAGCGCAAAATTGGACGATTTTGGGGGGTAGTAAATTCTGAGTAAAAGTTGATACTGCCACTAAATCATTTTTATCTCCGGCAGCCGCTTTCGCATCAAGAAAAAAGCGAAAATCGCCATCTCCAGAAACGACAAATCCTTTTGCAACCAGCGCCTTCCTGAAGCTGTCCAGCAATTTCTGATTCAACGGTGTCATGCCGTCGCGAGTCATCGCAACAGAGACTTCTACCGAAACCGGGTGATTAATTTTCGCGACGTCGCCGGCTGACAAAATCAGCGGTGAGAAAAGAAGAATAAATACCAGGATGGAAGTTAATTTTAATAGTTTCATCATTGAGCCCTCCAAAGGTTTTTGGGATTGTGGCGGGATTACAATATGTTTTATTTAAAAAGAAGGGCTTGGGTTCCCGGAAATTTTTGCGTTTGAGGTACTTGCTAACTGGCGCTGGGAATTAATAGGGAGGATTTTGGCAGAAGCAAGTTTCAGATACAATCAGGGATAGTTGTTTAACCTATAAATTAAATAAGTTATCTATTTTAATTTGCTACGTTGTAACAATCTCTTTTTTTTGTGAAGGAGCATGTTTTATCCCGAGTAATTCATCAATTGATAAATCTTCATCCAACAAAAACCAATGCAAACCATACCCCGAAGGAGATATTTCATATTTCTCCTCCGTGGTTAGAAAAAATTTAACTGTTTTTTACAAGTGTCGCACACTATTGAGGTGTACGACACTTGTGGTTTCGTTTGCAAAAGTTTAGTCAATTAATTAAAAACTGCCTGTCTGACTGAATTCGATGTTTTCTTTTCCAGGCGATTCAGCCTTTCTTCCAATTCCTTTTGCCGCTCTAAAATCAAAGTCAATTTATGAACAATTGGATCTG
>JAADFU010000067.1:0-3241 GCA_013152715.1 Calditrichota bacterium | reverse complement strand
CCCACAACGGTCGCGCCCGCAGGCACAGGTTTTACCACTACAGACCCTGAGCCTATTTTTGCGCCTTTGCCAATGGTAATCGCGCCTAACACCGTGGCGCCCGTGCCAATAACCACGTTGTCTTCAATAGTCGGATGCCGTTTTTTTTTCTGCAGACTTGTGCCGCCGAGAACAACGCCGGTGTAAATCAATACATCGTTTCCGATTTCCGTGGTCTCTCCAATGACCACGCCCATTCCGTGATCAATAAAAACGCGCCTGCCGATCTTCGCTCCCGGGTGAATTTCTACTCCTGTGAGAAAACGATTTACGTGAGAAATAAATCTCGCCCAGAAATAAATTTTTTTCTTCCACAACCAGTGAGCGATGCGATGCAACCACAGAGCGTGCAGGCCCGGATAGGAAAAAATCACTTCCGGCACAGAGCGCGCCGCCGGATCCTTTGCAAAAACTGTTTCAATGTCTTCTTTAATTTTTTTCAACATATTCAGTTCCTTTGTTAAAAATTTAATTCATTTCTACTCTTCATTTTCAAATTGGAAAAGTTCGGTGCTCAAATATCGATCTCCCAAATCAGGCAATATGACCACAATGAGTTTGCCGGCATTTTCCGGTCTTTTTCCGACTTGCAAAGCAGCATACACTGCAGCGCCGGAAGAAATGCCGGAAAAAATGCCTTCTTCCCGCGCCAATCTCCTTGACGTTTTCATTGCCCTGTCGTTTGGCACTTTCACAATTTCATCGACGATACCGAGGTTCAATATGTCTGGGACAAATCCGGCGCCAATGCCCTGAATTTTATGGGGACCTGGTTCGCCGCCGGAAAGCACCGGCGAATCTTGCGGCTCCACTCCGATAATTTGCACTTCGGGTTTCTGCTGTTTAAGCACCTCTCCCACGCCAGTAATTGTGCCGCCAGTGCCGATGCCAGCGATAAAAATATCAATTTCTCCGGCGGTATCGTTCCAGATTTCCTCTGCGGTGGTTTGTCGGTGAATTTCAGGATTAGCCGGATTTTTAAATTGCTGGGGAATGAAAGAATTCGGAGTCTTTTCTGCCAATTCTTCGGCTTTAACA
This sequence comes from Calditrichota bacterium, assembly GCA_013152715.1. NCBI lineage: Bacteria > Pseudomonadati > Calditrichota > Calditrichota bacterium. Next base: position 2,164 of record JAADFU010000067.1, on the reverse strand, counting down.
ATGGCGCCTTTCATCCCTTCGCTTCCCGGAGTGAGAACAAGCTCTGCGCCCAGCGCCCGGAGCAAAGCTCTGCGTTCTGCGCTCATCGTGTCTGGCATGGTGAGAATCAACCGGTAGCCTCGGGCGGCTGCTACAAATGCCAGAGCAATGCCCGTATTGCCACTGGTTGGCTCGATAATTACGGTGTCTTTGTTAATTTTTCCTTCTTTTTCAGCCGCATCGATCATGTTTACTCCAATGCGGTCTTTGACGCTGCCCAGTGGATTGAAAAATTCTAACTTCGCCACAACTTCAGCTTTGCTGTCCTGTGCAATTCTGTTCAGTCGAACCAGAGGTGTTCCGCCGATGAGGCGCGTGATGTCTTTTGCAATTTTTTTCATTTTTGCTTCCTTTCGTTTGAAGTAGAAGTTTTAAAGGTTTTATTTATTTTTCCTCGTTGCAATGGATTAATTACATTTTACCACGAAGGGCACAAAATTCACGAAGGTTTATTTAAAAAACATGTCCCAAAACATCAAACCGGCAATTATAAAATTTTTAATGTTAGTTGATCTTCGTGTCCTTCGCGATCTCCGCGGCTATTTCTCGTTCGCAATCCGGACAAAAAACAAAAAGCCCGCTACCAAATTTACCGATAGCGGGCTTTGAATATCTTAATTTATGATTTTTTTACTCTATGGCGGAGGCTGAACTCCGAAATTTCCACACCGACCCGTTACCGGCAATATATGAGGATGACAACAACAACAGCAATTGTCATTCAACATTTGCCCGCAAACGTGAGCGTGAGAAAAATTGGATGTTACATTTTTATGTGCGTAAAGATACGACACGCCTTTACTCCCATAGAGTTTAAATCGATTTCTTGTATTTAATGACCTGTTAGATAATAAGAAATTTTATCGCGAATGTCAAGATCTTTTTCCGGCCGGAAGATTTTTTGTTCTCACACAAAGCCACGGAGCCGCCAAGGAACACCCTTGTTACGCCTTCTCCATTTTCTTGCTCACTGCTCCGCGATAGCCAGTAACCACGATGCTGTAATCGTCAAACAGTTCAACAATGGCGTAAGAGCTATTTTTTGCGCCACTTCCCTCAACCATGGCTTTTAAAGTGTAATAATGAATTCCTTCGATTTCACTGTAATGTCCGGCATGATTATGTCCCTGAAAAACCGCCAAAACCCTGTTGTTTTCTTGCAGAATTTGGCGTACCTGATCCGCGTTGTTGACGTAATGTTCGCCTGCGCCGTCAAGTTGCTGGTGGACAAAAACAATCACCGGCGCCGAACCTGACGCAAGATCGTTTTTGAGCCAGTCGAGTTCGTCCTGCGGGATATTGGTATCCGTCCAATCAAAATTTCCGTGATCATAATCGGACCCATCCGCTTTGAAGTTGGCGTCTAAAACGATGAAGTGGAATCCCTTTGTGTCAAAGGAATAATATTTCGCTTGTTTGGCAATTCCTGTATTTTCAATGCGCGCCAGGAACTGCTTTTTTGAAATACTGTCTGCGTCGTGATTTCCCAACACGTGGTAGCGCGCTCTCCTGAAGCGGGAAAAAATATTTTCCATTGTTTCCAGAAATTTTAGCGTGGTTTTTTCTGCAGCCGGTTCGCCCTCGTCTTTGAAGTCGCCGAGCTCGACAAGAAAATCAACTTTCTTGTCGTTCATCAATTCGACGCACTCCGTCATTTTTTCCAGCGATTCCCGATAAAAACGTGTGCCTCTCGCGGCAGTGTCTGCGTAATGCGCGTCGGTAACAGTCCCGAAGCGCAGTTTTGCTTTGCGATTTGTACAATCCGCAAGCGCGAACGGCGTACCCAGGGAAAGTCCGGCGAGAAAAAAGCCGGACGATTTCAGGAAGTCGCGACGGGTGATTGTCCAGATTTCTGGTTTTCTTGGTGAGTTTTTCACAATGCTGTTTCTTTCTTTATGTTTCGCGTTTTGGCGGCATTTTCTTATATCAAATTTCATTTTTCCTATCGTGAGAAATTAATCCGACCCCAATTAAGACCATCCTTTCCAATCAATATAACTGAAACCTCTTATAAAGTCAAGAAAAAAACCACAATTTTAATCATACAAAATAAGCAAAAAAACAGATCGTTTTTGTTCGTTCTTGTTCGTTGCCACAGCACAAAATAAATTTTAAGACCCACATC
>JAADFU010000066.1:1454-29194 GCA_013152715.1 Calditrichota bacterium | reverse complement strand
ATGTTGACGGCTATTTTTTCATTTTTTGTACTGTCCGTCGAATGGCACAGCCCCGTTGCCGATATTCTGTTGCCGGTGTCGATTATTTGGGGGGGAGTGTTTTTGATTTTTGTTAGGAAGTGACGGCAACATTAGCCTGCATGTTGACTAATAGAATATTATTCATAAACTTATGGTGGATTGGAAATTGAAATAGATAAGATTTAATGAAGACATGATCAAAAGAATGCGGAAAATGTGAGCAGATTTCATTTAATACCAATCTTCTATTTCCAAGCCGTCAATTTTCCCAAAATGACTGGTATTATGGGTAACAAGTATCAAGGTATTAGACAAAGCTATTCCAGCAATCAATATATCAATATCATCTATCAAAGCACCTTTTTTTCTTAAATCGGTATAAATGTCCGCTGAAATTTCTATAGAATCTTTTGTAATTGGGAGAATTGAATTATACTCAGAAAATTTTAAAAAAGCATCAAGTTGTTTTTGAGCATCTTTGTATTTTAGGCCACTAATAATCTCATAATATGTGATGATGCTAAAGTTTACATTTTCAAATTCATCAAGATATTTCTCAAATTTCATGACAACATTTTTATGATTACGCAGAAAAAAAGAAATTATGTCCGTGTCAATCAACGCTTGTTTCACGATTTCTCCTTGACATAAATGCCTTTTTACGGCGAGTTGTCACATCATTCAAAAAATCTTTAAAATCACCGTCTGACATATCTTTCCAACTTCCGGCTAATTGTAATATTTTCTGAGGACTTGAGGCTTTAGCTCCTAATCCTAATCGAGAATAATGAAGAAACTGCAAAATATCAGGTACTTTTTCATCCGGAATTTTAGCAATTTCGTCTAATAGTTTTTTACGCATTGTTGATACTTTCATTTTCAAAACCTATGAATTAGTGAATTGAGCAATATTCCTTTTAAATATAGGCAAAAAATGAGATTTACACAATAGATTTTTGTAATAAATTTTTAATGATGAATCGATTATTAACGACCAAGCTGTGCGGCGCAAAAGGGGCGCAGCGTAGTTTGCATCCGAACGAGCGCATTGTTAGGCCTATGCAGCAGGTAACACTCCTGCAGCTATTAAATCTTTTCTAATTTCAACGAGCTTTTCTGATACATTTTGAGCAAAACGTTTCTGAATGATGCCACCGAAATCAGAAAACATAGATGTCCCTTCCTTAAGTAATAGCATTACATTGCCTCGACCAAGCCTTCCACAAAACCACCCTAATTCGTAAATAACATTGGGGCGTGCCTGTAAGTAAGTTTCTGATTCTGACGAAACCTCATCATCTGGTGTAAACACAGCAACTGCATATGAGCATGTTTGAGCATAGTGCTCAAATTTTTCAATGACCGTTTTGCAACCCGCATCTGGTTGCTGGGAAAGAATTATTGGGTTCATGCGAAATTCAGTTTGAATTATGTCTTTGAGTTCTCTCCATTTGGCTTCATCGCGACCATGTATGATGAAAACGTTTTCTTTTTGGCGTAGTGACTCTTCCGCTTTTCGTCTAACAAGCAAATCTGGATTGCGTCGTAATCGTGTCAAGGACGCACGAACTACACCAAGCACATTTTCTACACCTTTTAGAGACGGCGACCCAAGATAACCGAAGCCGTTATTAAACTCATGGGCTATTTGTGCAGAATAAGTATTTGAACCGAGCGTGTCGTTATAAAGGTCTATAAGTTCACGTACGTACTGTCTATACAAGGGGTCATCTCCCTTGCCAATATGAATACCTTCACGAGTATGATTAAAACTTTCATAGATGCGAGAAAGCTCTGACTCGTATCTATCAAACTCTGCGATTATTTGATCAGGTGTCAATATTTTTCCCTTCAGGCCTAACCAGTTATTATACATATCCGTATAACCTACCATTTTAATATAGAATAAAAAATGATAAGGTCAAGAAAAATCGTTACTTTTAACTAAATGGTTTTATGTCTTTATGTAGTTATGCATATCTGCCTTTTATTATAATTTGAATGTTATATAGAAAGATTATGGTTTTTGTGTCATAGAAAAAATACCTACCAAAATTCAAAATCTGTACGTACCTTTTTTGAAAAAGAAAGATTGTCCATCGTATATTAAATGGCTACAAAATTATCCCGATTTTTGCCATAAATATTCTCATCCAAAAGCGGCGCCGAAAGGTTGCGGAGAAAGCATGTGAGATTTTCGATCGTCTCGCACTTGCCTCATCTAATAAGCAGAATGTTTTTTCGATTGAGAAGCCTACAAAGCAAATCACTCTCTTTTTTTTTATTATAAAAAAATATTACGGAAAAGTCAAGTAAAAAATGATTAAAGCTTAAAAGATAAGCCAGGCAGTTGTGGGAGCAATAATTTGAAGTTCTGCTCACATTTTTTATAGCCCAGCTTAAAAGCGAATAAAAAAAACCACCGCCTCGGGCGATGGTTTTTGGGCTTGCAATGTGAATTTTGTTATTTGGTTAGTTATTGAATTTGTTTCCTCTCAATAATAAACCACTGCTACCTGTTTCTTAAATTGCTTGAAAGTAATCTTATTGCGATTGAAGTCGTCGATGGTTTTTTTGCGGACTTTGATGATGCCGCGGGAGAAGCCTGGTTCGCTGAATCCGCCGCGGAAATTAATAGCGAACTCGACCCAATCATTCGGCTGCAGGTTGCGCAGCGTGTGGCCATAATTGGAGAGCAAATCAATCAATTTTTGCTGCATGGCATCGACCTGTTTCTGGTAATCCGGAGTTTTGCTTTGCTTAATGGTGACATTTAAATTTCCGGATTGCTGTTCCAGTAACTTTTGCAGTTGTATCGTTTCCTGATAGGGATTGGAAAAATCGACACTGGTGAGAAAAAGCACACCGTAGCCGGGAAAACGAATCCCCTGCACTTCGCTGGAAATGTTGAATGCTCCCTGTCTGCCGGCGTGTTCCATTGCCGTACGGACGACGTTGGTGAAGATGGAAATATCCTCTGCCGGCATTTTTATTTCGTCGAATTGAATTTTTTTTCGGAATGCTGCCTCGGAAATTTTCTCCTGGCGATAAGCTCGCAAGTCTTTGACCGGTGCGGATGCTACAATTTGCTGCGGTAGATTTCTGCTGATAATTGTCATCCCCGGCACGGAACTGCCAATGTCAACAACTACTGCAACCCTTTCATTCGCTTTCAAATCGCGCAGATTCGACGCGTAATTACCAAGAAAATTTACAACTCGCTGTTTGATTTCTTCAATTTGTTCTGCAAAATCGGTCTCGCTGTCTTTTCTCTGTTCGTTTTTTTCTTTCACGGTATAGGCTTGTACCTGCTGCCGCAGATTTTTCATCATGAAGAATTGCATTTCATTTATGGGCAACGAATGGCGGACATGGAAAATTACGCCGTAATCTTTCAAATAAAATCCGCGGCTGTTTGAAGCAAATGATGTGAAAAAACTTGTTTCTGATGCAAACATTTTGTCGAGAACAGTTTCCATGATTTCGACGTCGTCTTTTAATTTTTTTTCTATTTTCGCGTTTTGCGCCTGAGCCAGATTGACACCATTTAATAGCATCATTGCCGCGAAGAAAAAAATGAGTAACTTTTTATTCATCGTTTACCTCGTATTTTGTTGAACTAAAATCATTCGAGCAAAAAAGCCTGACAATTTATTTTTGCGGCGCAGAAATGTAGCGCAGCAACTCGTTGATCGAACTGTCGGTGCGTTTGATTTTCTGATATGTATTGCGCTGCAAATTAACCAGACCGCTGCCGACCAATTGCAGGTCTTTCAAACGCTGCTGTTCGTAAGTTTTGTTGAGCTGCGTTAGCGACGTTGCCCAGTCGTTGCGCAATCTGGCTTCACTTTGCGAAATAAGCGATTGCGTCAAATAGTAATTTTCCTGTCGCATTTTTTTGATCAACGCTTCTGTCTGCGCCGTCGTGAGCGCCGCCGGTTCGCTTTGTTTTGTCCCTGAAAAAAGCGACAGCCGCATGTGAAAATTACCCTGCTGGTAGGAAATTTCCGTATTTGCGATTGCCAGCAGCAAAAAGGCCGCTGCTAATCCGTAGCCGAAACGACGCGCCGCGATTGCCGGTCCGGGCAAGATTTTGCCGAAAAATTGTTTCGCCCGCTCTATCCAGGTGACTGACTCATTCACCAGAACCAATTTAAATTCCGGGTCTACATCTTCCCACTTCTGCAAAATATTTGATGTGGATTTCAGGGAAGCAAATTCTTCGCGGCATTCCTGACAGGTTTCCAGATGGGAGCGCACTCTTCTTTTGTTTTCGTCTGAAATTTCATCGTAAAGCAAGTCTATGAGCAAAGGACGCACTTCCTCACACTTCATAACTCAGCACCTCCTCGGTAATGTTCGATTTTTCAAAAATTTTTTTCAACGCATTTAGTCCGTAATACATCCGCGATTTTACCGTGTTTAGCGGTTCGCCCAGCGCCTCGGCGATCTCGCGAAATTTCAGCCCCTGATATTCTTTCATGATGATTACAATTCGCTGCTCTTCGGGGAGTTGATTGAGCGCTTTTTGCAGAATGCTGCCGATTTGTTTTTGATTGAGCGCAGCATCCGGGTGATTGTTTCCCCGGTCAATTAATTCTTCCGGCATGAGATGTCCGTTTTCTGAATTTTCCTGAATGCGATCGATGGAGAGAAATTCCCTCCGTGCTCTTTTTTTTATTTCGTCTTTGCACAAATTAGTCGCAATCTGGTACAGCCATGAAGAAAATCGTTCCGCTTCTTTCAATTTGCCGATGTTTTTGAAAACGCGAATAAATGTTTTCTGAACGACATCGCGCGCTAACTCGTCGTCGCCGAGATAGCGCAAAGCAAAATTGAAAATTGGTTTTTCCCATTGGTCAACCATGATATTGAAACGGTCGCGATTTCCGGCGATGAGTTGTTCGATCAAATCCCGCTCTGTCATGTGTTCTCCGTTTGGAATCGATTCAAAATCTAATTATTAGACTGATGAATGAGGGGAAAAGTTTTGTTTGGGGGAGAAGAAACCAGTTTTCTTTGAGGAAATTTGTTTTTAATTTCAGAAGGTGTGGTCCGTCTTTGCGATGGGCTACACCTGAAAGTCATGTTTTTGCCATTAGAATAACAAAATAGGGGTTTGTTGGAAATCACGCCGCGGACCGAAGCGCTCTTGGTGCATTCATGGCTTGTAGTTTGGAATTTCACAAAGGCAGACCATATTTTTAATTTCAGGTATTATTTTCATCAATAAAAATTTCTTATTGATTTTTAAATCAATAATCGTTATGTTAAATGTATATTTAAAAATATAGGTTTATTATTACTCATCATTTCGAAAAATCACTTATGGGAAAAAAGGACAGATTACTAATTCAAGGTTTTCTCCGCGGCAGTCAAAAAGAATACTTTCAAATTTCGAGCTGGATAACAACTGTGGTAAAGAATGACTATTGGGGATTGAAAGAAGACTGGGCAGATATTGTCCAGGATGTCAGGATTAAACTGTATCTGATTTTCCGGCAAAACTCGTTTCGGAGCGCATCAAGCCTGAAAACTTATGTCTATCGCGTTGCCAAATATACTTGCATCGATTATTTAAGAAAAAAATATCGCCATCAAAAAATTAATATTGATGCTGTGGAAATTGCGGAAAAAACCGACAATTTTACTGCGCTGGTGCAACAGGAAGAACGGGAAATGTTACGCCTCATATTAGCGAAGCTTTCAGAACGCTGCCGAAAAACGTTGCGGCTGGTTTTTATGGAGAACCTGTCTTACAAGAAAATTGCCTCTTTGTTGAATATTGCTGAAGGAACGGTAAAATCGAGAGTTTTCCGATGCATCAAGCAGGCGATTGAATTGCGGAAAAAATTTACCGATTGAAGGAACGAATTGATTTTTCCAACGACATTATTATGGGAAAAAACAATTGATTGGTAAAACAGGAGAATACATGAGCTGTAAAGAAAAAGAAATTGCGGAACTACTTCCTTGGTTTATTAATGACACGCTTCTCAGCCATGAAAAGAAAAAAATTGAGCAACACCTTAAACAGTGCCGGGAATGTCAAACTACTTTTCAGGAAATGAAAAAATTATCACTTCGGTTGACCCAGGAAAACAAAGAACTGCTTTCTGATCACATATTGTCAGCAAAGTTGGTTCAATATGCCGAGGCAAAAAATGAATTGCCAGCCGATGAGAAAAATTTTATCGAAGCTCATTTAAAAACTTGTTTTCAGTGCCGCAATGAATTGGAGATATTGGGCAAAGTTGACGCTTCTCTAAGAGAGAAACGATGGTTACAAATTTTGCTGAAAATCAAAGAAAACACAAATACGTTTCTCCCAAAGACCCTGGCGAAACCAGCATTGGCCTACATAATAATTTTATTGCTGCTTTATCCGGCGTATCTGGGAATTTTCCAACGAAAAACGATGACCGAACCCGGCGTAGTGCAACAAAATTATCAACTCCTGCAATTTAATAGTCGAGCAGAGGAAGAATCCTTAAATGAAATCAAGCTCGATGCGCAAACAGATATTTTTACCTTATCATTTACTTTGCCCGTTTTGATCAGCGAAAACATCAGATACAATGCAGAAATTTTTGACTCTGCTGATGAAATTATCTGGCAAAAGCAGGGGATTAAAAGTCTCGATGAATATGGCACGTTTCTCATTTTTTGCCATAGCCGGTTTTTTAGGGGGGGACTTTATTCTCTTCAAATTAGTGAATTCAATAAAGCGAAGAAGCAGGTGGAGGAGAGATTCCTTTTTTCATTCAAAATAGTTAAGGAAAAATAATGCCGCGAAGTTGCCGGACAAAGAGTCGGATTTACTGTCCGTGAATTTTATTTGAATAAAAATCGGCTCTATTACAAATCAGGCTTCTTTTAGAAATCTGGTTTGTTTAGTTTAAAATTAAAGGAATTTTAATGTTAAAAAAACCAAGTAAATATTTTATATTAGGAATGACCATCGTTTTAATAATTTTTAAATCGGCGATTTCACCAGCGCAGGAAAATAACGGCAAATATTTTCAAATGTATTATGCCGCTTTGCGGCTATCTAGCGAAGGGAAAAACCAGCAGGCGATAGCGCAGTTCAAAGAAATCATTCAGCAAAATCCATCGTTTCCCAGAGCGTATGTCAAGATTGTCCTGCTCTATAAAAGAATGAATGATCTGAATAGCGCTGCGGAATATTTTCAACATCTTGCGACGGAAAATAATCGCAACGGATATGCTTATTATTGTTTGGGATTGCTGGAAGAATATCGAGGAAATTTTATCGCTGCCAAAGCAAACACCTTACAAGCAATCGAACTTGTGCCGCAATATGTATTTTGCTATAAAAATTTAGTTGATGTTTACAAAAATTTGGAACAGCTTGATCAGGCTGAAAAATTTTTTACTAAAAAGATTAGGTCGAATCCCCCAAATGCGGCAGTATATTTTGGGTTGGCCTATCTTTATCGAAACAAAAGAGAGTGGCAAAAAGCGCATGAATATTATGAAAAAACAATTGAACTTAACAGTGACATTTATCTGGCTTATGAACAGAAAGGGATTTTATATTACTACGCAGGAGAAAATCAGGCCTTTTTGAATTATTCTTTGTCGGGATTAAAATTAGCAGAAAAAAATAATGACCTTGAATACGAAGCGAGATTTTTAGGCAATGCTGCGGCTGCTTCGTTAAATCTTTCCCGATATGCCGATGCGTTAAACTATTTTCAACGATCGCTGAAATTAAACAAAGAATTCGGAAATCAAAAGACGCAAGAAAGAATTTACGTAAATATGGGCGTCATTTATCGGGACACGCAAAAGTACCGGCAATCTCTAAATTACTTCAAGAAAGCGCTGGAAATATCAAAGTACCTCGGCGATAAGAACGTAGAGGCGTTGTGTTACCGGCATATCGGGTCAGTTTATTTGGCGATGAGAGAATTTGAGCAGGGAATAGCAAATTTCAACCGCGCCGAGGCTCTCGTCAATCAAATTGACGACGTAAGCATAAAAAAAGTTTTCTTTTGGAGCATGGGCGCAGATTATTATGAGATGGCTGACTTCTCCGGTTCTCTAAAATATTCACAAAAAGCCTACCGTTTAGCGGTTGAATTGGGCGATCAAAACGGACAGCAGAGAAATATGAATATGATGGGACTCGCTTGCTGGAATTTAGGTCAATACACGCGCGCACTTGACTATTTTGAAAAGGCGCTAACAATCGCCCAAAATATGGGTGACAAAAACGGGCAAAGCTACGGGCTTGGAAATATGGCGATTATTTTTGATGTCATGGGAGATTATGACAGAAGTTTATCCTATTACAATCAGGCGCTGCAAATCGCCCGAAGCGCGAAAAATAAAAAAGAAGCAGGACGGCTGTTAGGCAACATCGGCGTCGCCTACCAAAGACTAAGAAATCATGAAAAAGCAAAAAAATATTATGTTCGGGCGATTAAAATTGCAAAAGAAATTGGAGACGAAGGCAATGAGTCCGAGTTGTCCGGGAATTTAGGCCAACTATTTTATGAAATCGGAAAATTTGAAGAAGCCGATAGTTGTTTTCAAAAAGCGCTGGCCATTGCCACTGCCATAAATAACAAAAAATTAGAAGGAGACGAACTCATCAACTTGGGAAAATTAAATTTACTGAAAAATAATTTGCCCGAAGCGAAAATTTATTACCAAAAAACCTTAAGGATTGGCAAAAGAATCGGAAATCCGGAACTCATCTGGGACTCAAACGCAGGACTGGCATCGGTTTATGAAGCAAAAGGAGAAGTCCAGAAGGCGCTTCGGTACTACCGCAAAGCCATGGATCACATTGACAAAGTGCGTAGCGGATTACAGCTCGCAGAATTTAAAGCAGGTTTTTTGGTAAATAAAACGGCGGTGTTCGAAAAAACAATTAATTTATTGGCTGAGCTCCATCAAAAAAGTCCTCAACAGGGCTATGCAGAAAAAGCATTTTATTATTCTGAAAAAGCCAGAGCCCGGGCATTTTTAGACTTATTGGCTGAATCCAGGGCAAGTGTCGAGAGCGGCATTAGCGAGGCGCAAAAGATAAAAGAACGAGAGATTTTGAGAAAAATTTCGGATCTGCAAACGAAATTACAGAACTCAAATCTCGTTGACTCAAAATGGAAAGAGTTGATGGCTCAACTGGAGCAGGTCGAGGAAAAATTCAACGATTTGAAACGTGAGATGCGAAAAAACAATCCGCGCTATGCCAATCTCATTTATCCCCAGCCTTATTCTTTAAATCAAATCCGAAAAAAAGTCCTCGATCGAGAGTCGGCGCTGATAGAATTTTCTCTTGGTGATAGCAGTTCTTTTGTGTGGATAATTACTGCCGATAAAACAAATTTATTCCGCTTGCCCCAAAGGGCAGAAATCGAAAACGATGTTCGCCATTACCTGCAAACCATTTCCAGACCAGCAAATTTGGCAAATGCCTTTGCCAAACACAACACACTCGGTTTTAAGCTTTACCAAAAATTGCTGGGAAGATTTTCCCGAACCTTTCAGGAGAAATCTTTTCTGTACATTGTGCCCGATGGCATTCTCCATTATTTGCCGATGGAAACGCTGATTACGAAAAAAAGTACCGATAGCCAAACTTGCGAATACTTAATTAGTAAATTTACGATTTCGTACGCCCCTTCTGCGTCAGTGCTTTGCTTTCTCAAAGAGAAAAAACAAAAACATGTGCGGGGCAGAAAATCGCTGCTGGCGTTTGGCGATCCCTATTTTGGCGGAGGCATGGAGTTAATGGCTGTTCGCGGAGAGAATACTCCGCTCGATCCTTTGATTAACAGTTCGGACGAAATTCAATTTCGGTCTGATTCTCTCACCCGCGGACTTTACGAGCGGCGAGGCTTCAAATTTAAACGATTATCGTTTTCCGGTGTTGAAATAGCAGAAATTAGTTCGATTTTTCCTGCAGATGACAGCCGGATCTATTTTGGCGAGGCGGCGAAAGAAGAGGTCGTAAAAAGCATCGATTTGTCAAAGTACAAATATATTCACTTTGCCACTCACGGAATGATCGATCAGAAAAGACCTTCAAGATCAGCGATCGTTTTAACGCTGGACGGTGATCCTGCTGAAGATGGATTTTTGCAAATGAACGAAATCTTAAATTTGAAGCTGGACGCCGATCTGGTTACACTTTCCGCCTGCCAAACCGGACTGGGCAAATTGCAAAAAGGAGAAGGCGTTGTGGGATTGACCCGGGCATTTATTTACGCCGGCACTCCTGCGGTGGTAGTGAGTTTGTGGAACATTAATGACCGCTCGACGGCAGGCTTCATGAAAGACTTTTATCAGTTTTTACAAAACGGAAATGAACCGGCGATTGCTTTGCGGCTCGCCAAAATCAATATGCTGCACTCCGCAAGAAAATTGTATCGTCATCCCTATTATTGGGCGCCATTCGTGTTGATTGGCAATACTCGCTGAAACTCAACTTTATCTCTTACCGAAACATGGCACATAAATTTAACTCATTAGACAGATTTTAACTGCCTACACTTTCGGCGTAACCTGCCTACTGTGCATTTTGTTGAAGATAAAATAAATCGTAATTATCCAGCCTCGAAGTCTCCAAGACTCAAAGGACAAAAAAAAGAATCGATATATTCTCGCCAATAAAAAGAAATTTTCAGCAAGAAAAATTGTAAATGCATCTGATGACATGCATAAAAATCTCGGTCCTGAATCGCTTAAAAAATATATGAAGTCTGTTTTTGTTGAAAATTGCGCAAACGAGAACTAAACTACAAAAACAAGCGGAGAGTTCAATCAAATATGATAACGTCATTTTTAATTGAGGGCTACGCAGAGATTTTTAATTAAAGTTTGGAACCTTTGATTCGATGATGCGACAGTGCTTTTGAGTTGCAAAATGCAAAATTAATTTTGTGAAAGGGAAAGCGCTTGCTGTTCCTTTAGTTAAAACTGCGCTTTAAACACAAATCTTTGACAACATCGGAGAGGAAAATCATTGCGCTACAAATTCTGCACAAAAATTTTAACAAACTAATGTTAACTTTAGGAGGAACCAATCATGAAGAAGTCACAATTATTCCTGGCAGTTGTTTTTTCGATTTTTTTTCTAGCGTCTGCTGCGAGCGCGCAAGTGCCGCGGTTTATTAACTACCAGGGAGTACTGACCGATCCGGCGACTAACAATCCTGTCGCTGACAACACTTATTCTATTACTTTTTCCATTTATTCGGTAGAAACTCTAGGAACTGCTCTCTGGACAGAAACTCAGGACGTAACCATCGTTAGCGGTCATTTTAGCGTGCTTTTGGGCAGCATTACTCCGTTGCCGCTATCAGCTTTTAACGGAAGCAATCGCTATCTGGGCATCAAGGTGAACTCGGACGATGAAATGGTTCCGAGAAAGCGCATCGTGAGCGTGGCTTATTCCTTTGAAGCCAATAATGCGGACAAGCTGGATGACAAAGATGCTTCTGCTTTTGCTTTAGTCGATCACAATCACGATACCGTCTATTACAAAAAAACGCAATTACGCACTTCTGACGGCACGCCACCGAACAACGGCTCAAACATGGTCTCCTGGAATAATTTGAAGGACGTTCCTTCCGGTTTTGCTGACGGGACCGACGATACGGGCAGTGGCGGCGGAATCTCACAAATCAATGTGGGTACAGGAATGACAGTCTCCCATCCGACGGGACCAACGGCAACTTTAGGCTTAGAAATGGGACACGGAAATGGCATCAATGCCGATAAAGTCGATGGCAAACACGCCAGCAATTTTGCTACTTCTAGCCATACGCACAGCGGCTCTGATATCACAACCGGCAAAATTAACAATGCTCGTTTGCATACAGGCTCGGGCAACGGACTGGATGCCGATAAGGTGGATGGCAAACATGCCAGTAATTTTGCCAACGCCTCTCACAACCACTGGGGTGCGCAGTGGAGTGGGAGTGGCCTTGGGCTCAAACTGACCAGCAGTAACAATGATGGTGTGGAAGGTTGGACCAGCGCCTCGGCCAAGAGCGGCTTATACGGCCATAGTACCAACGGTTATGGTGTTACCGGCAGAAGTACAAACAATAATGGAGTTCAGGGTATTACATCTGGCGGTTCTTCGGCCTATGGAGTAAAGGGTACAAGTAGCGGCAGTGGCGGAACTGGCGTCTTTGGAGAGGCTAATAACGGAAGTTATGCTTACGGTGTATGGGGCAAAAGCACCAGTGGTTATGCCGGGTACTTTAATGGAGATGTACACGTTTCAGGTAGTTTTAGCGCTTCGAGCAAAAGTTTTGCCATCGATCATCCGCTTGATCCCGCTAATGAGTACCTTTACCATTATAGCATAGAATCTAACGAAAGATATAATGTTTACAGCGGCAATGTCGTACTCGATGCCAATGGTGGGGCTACCGTAAAGTTATCTCAATGGTTTCAGGCGCTGAATAAAGATTTTCGTTATCAGCTCACCTGCATTGGCGGATTTGCTCAGGTTTATATCGCGGATGAAATTCAGAACAATACTTTCAAAATTGCTGGCGGCAAGCCTGGCATGAAAATTTCCTGGCAAGTGACCGGAATTCGCAACGATGCGTATGCAAAAAAACATCCCGCGCAAGTAGAAAAAGAAAAACAGGGACTCGAACGAGGGAAATATCTGAATCCGGAAGCTTTTGGATTGCCTAAAACCATGGGAATGGAATCAATTAAAGAAAATCACTAAGGAGAATTAGAAATGATGAACTCTAAAAAATGGATTGGAGGCACATTACTAATTTTCCTGATGCTAACCTTCATAAATGTAGGGAAAATCGTTGCCCAGTCCAGTACAAATTTTAAAGTAAAGAAAAACGTGCTGAGCGAGGCTGGTTCGCCTTCAAATTCATCGCTTTTCAAAGTAGATGATTGTCTGGGGCAGGCCTCGCCTGTCGGCGCCTCTGCCAGCGCTAATTTCTCCCTGTCTGGCGGTTTTCTGGCGGCGTCGATTGCTCTGCCAATTAATCCGACGTTGTCGGTTAACCCAACGACTCTTAATTTCACAACGCTGGTTGGTACGAATCCGCCAACGCGGACGTTCACGATTTCTAATGCGAGCAGCGGGAGTTTTAACTGGTCAATCAGCGATGACATGGCCTGGCTGACTGCAAATCCAACTTCAGGAACGACTTCTACAGAAACAGATTTGGTAACAGTCACAGTAAATTCTGCTTCCATGACCGCCGGAACTTATACGGGAACAATTACAGTGACCGCGCCCGGAGCCGACGGAAGTCCGGTGACAATTGCGGTTACGCTTACGATCAATCAGGTTCCCCCGAATCCGAATCCGCCATTTATCCAGCCGGCTGACGCATCAGGAGCGCAGGGGAGCGACGTGACCATTGACATTAATATTAATTCTTCGGGAAACGGTAATGCAATTGATGCCTTTGGCTTCCAATTTACTTATGACAATGCTAAATTTTCCTTTGTCAATGCTAACAAGGGAAATCTCACCCAGGGGTGGGCAAACTTCAATGCTCAGGAAAATTCTCCCGGCGTGATAACTGTCGGTGGTTTTAATGTTGATGCCATTCCCCAAAATAGCCAGGGTTCTATCGCTCAGATCACTCTCCGCGTGAATCAATGTACAAACGGAGAAACCTCTTTGGTTACTATTCAAAATCTAACCGATGACCTCGCTGGGTTTAACATCGGAAGCGGAACGTTTACCTGCACCAGTTGTCTGTTAGGTGATGTCAATAACGATGGCAATATTAGCCCGGGAGATGCATTGTGCGCATTTCAGATTTATTTAAACGGCGGTACGCTTCCGTCCGGAGATTGCGACAATCCCTGCGCGCTGTACGCCGCTGATGTGAATTGTACGCCCAACGGCATAACGCCAGGCGATGCGTTGTACATTTTTCAGGGATATATGAACGGCGACAGCGCGCCTCTTGATTGTAATTCCGGTTCTCTCAAGAAAAACCAACCTCAGTCAAATCGTGCAGTGAGCCTCATTCAGATTCCTGCAAGTCGAAGCGATGAGTTGAAAATCGTACTGAAGGTAAGTCAAATTGGCGATTTGCGAGTATTTGGAGCGAATATCGGATTCCCAGATGATTTGATGCAACTGGTCTCTGTGAAAAGTTCGCCAATCACGGAATTATGGGAAGCTTTCGGAGGCAAAGAAAGCATAGATGGCGTGATTACCGTTGGCGGATTTCACACCGAAGCCGTGGAACGCGACGGCGATGCATCTCTGGCAGAGTTTACATTTAGACTTTTGAACGATGTCGATTCTGCAGAATTATGGCTGTACGGTTTGACCGATGATTTGGGAAAAGCGGCAAATCTTTCCGAGGAATTTCATGTGTCGCTGAATATGCCGAATGTTCAGCAAATTCAATCCGAAGCCGTTCCACAAAAATATTCGTTAAGTCAAAATTATCCGAATCCCTTCAATATGGCTACTGATATTCGCTATTCAATTCCTGAGGCTGCTCATGTTACGCTTGTCATTTACAATGCCAGAGGCCAGAGAATCAAAACTCTCGTTTCCGAGCAGCAAAATGCCGGATATTATGCGGTTCGTTGGAATGGTAAAGATGAGCAGGGCAATAATCTGCCTTCCGGAGTTTATGTTTTTCAGATGAAAACTGAGAAATTTGCTGCTGCTCAAAAATTAGTACTGATCAAGTAAAGGGGAAAATTTGAAGACAGAAATTTTTGACATGAATTATCCGGCAGGTTTTACTTGAAAACAAAATAAGTCTTTTAAGTGAACTTTCGGGCTTGTCAATATAAAATACGAATGACCAGTTAGAAAATATTCTTGTAAATATTACGTTTAAAAACAATGTAGGGGACGCATATATGTGTCCCCTACAATCTAATTTCAATAAAAATAGTTGATCGTAAAATTTAACTGGTCATTGGTATATAAAATGTTAGTTAGCAGGAGGCACAAACCGCTCGAAATCAACATCAAGCTACGAGCAAATGTCGCAAGATTCTACAAGAAATGAGGCAGCAACGAATCTGTATCATTTTCTAAATGGAAGGACAAATGGGACAAAAAGTTTGCTGAAAGTTTCTGGCCATGATTATAATGGCAATGTTAGAGTTTTGCCCATATTGCAGAATTTATCAAAGGAAAAACGGAGGAACTATTAAAGTGAAGCGAATAAATTTTTTGCATAAGTTCGGCCTCATTCTGATGGCAGTTTTAGTTTTAAACTCATTCCTCTTTGCTCAGCAGAGAGTAAATGTATTGATTGCTTACTATTCCTTTACGGGTAATACTGAACAAATGGCTTCTGGAGTGGAAGAAGGAGCATTAAAGGTACAGGATGTCGCGGTGACGAAGAAAAAAGTAACAAAAGTAACAGCATCGGATCTGCAAAATGCAGACGGTATTATTCTGGGCTCTCCGACTTATTTTGCGAATATTGCCGGTCCAATGAAAACATTTGTCGATAATTGGGCTTTCAAATTTGGCGTTTATTTTGGCGACAAAGTCGGCGGGGCTTTTTCTACCGGAGACATGCGAACTGGAGGAAAAGAATTTGTCGTGATTTCTTTGTTGCTTGCAATGATGAATAACGGCATGATTGTCGTGGGTCCTGTTTATCAAGTCGGAGGTGTGAACTTTGGAGGTTTCGGGGCTTCTGCTATGACAGGTGCACCAGATCAGGGAATAAGCGATTCGGAATTAGATGATGCGCGAAAACTTGGGCAAAGAGTCGCTACTATCGCACGAAGGCTGAAATATGGAACTCCTGTTTATGATTCTAATAATTCCGAACCACTGCCCAAAAAATATTCGTTACATCAAAATTCGCCTAATCCGTTTAATCCCGGAACAAAAATTGAGTATGAGCTGCCACAAAGGTCAAGCGTGACGTTGACAATTTTTAATGAAATAGGAGAAAAAGTGCGGACATTGGTAGAGAAGCAACAACTCGCAGGAAAATATGAAATACTGTGGGATGGAAGAAATGACTATGGACAACGCGTGGCGACGGGAACTTATTTTTACCAGCTTAATGTGCAAGGAAATGTACAAACGAAGAAAATGATACTTTTAAAGTAGAATCTTTAGGCAGGTGAAGGCGAGGCAACAGGTAATCGGACGGACAAACCGGATCACAATAAGTTTTATCCGGAAATCGCGGTATGTTTGGAACTTGTTCCAGATTTTGATGTTGAATCTGGTAAAAACAGAGCATTCGGGTAGATATTTACATTCCCCAAATAGTACCATCCGGAATTTATCAGGGAGCTGTCGAAATTAGCGAAAATGGGAGTTCAGCTTATGAAATTCCTGTAGAACTTAAAGTTAATCTCAAGTTGCCGGATGAGCTAAATGCCAAAATTTTGTTATTTTTATGGCTACGAAGATGTAAATATGCGTTATCTTGGCGAGCAATATCCGGAAGAAGAAAGTGGCAATGATGCCGCTTCTCGTCTCATTCGCGACCGACATTCTCAATTGGCCCATCACCATCGAATTTTTCTTGTCGACGGAAATGAGCGTCGCATCGCCGGGGCGCAATGGACTCAGTGACTATCTCTCAAAGTGCGGCTTTCCAGTTAAAGCGTCTTTTCCCTATCATCTAATAAAAAAGGACACTTGAAATGGAATTTAATGAAAACGCCCGCCGATTTCCAATTAGATTTGCCCTATTTCTGCTTGTATTTTGTGCAATTCAGCCGATTCAGAGCATCGCGCAATATGATTCATTATTTTACGATGATCACTATCGCACATTTCTAACCCATTTACCGCCAGATTATAATCAAAATGATTCGACCTATTCGCTGATTTTAGCCCTTCACGGTGGCCTGGGCGATGCTTTCAATATGGAAAATCAATCAAGATTAAGCCAGAAGACAGATACCGCAAAGATTAAATTTATCGTTGTGTATCCGGAAGGAGTCAAAAATTTAATTGGCAAACGCACCTGGAACGCAGGCGGTTGCTGCGGATATGCAAGAGATCACAATATCGACGATGTAGGATTTATTTCCCTTTTAATTGACACGCTGATTGGAAGATACAGAATTAACACAAATAAAATTTATGCTACAGGAATGTCTAATGGCGGTATGTTGTGTTACAGACTAGCCGCCGAGATTAGCAATAAAATCGCTGCCATTGCTCCGGTTGCCAGTACGATGGTTTTGCGCGAAGCGATATCGCCTCAACGCGCGGTACCCATCATTCATTTTCACTCATTTTTAGACGAGAACATTCCTTATTATGGCGGTGTAGGCAGCGGCGTCTCCCGACACTACAATCCGCCAGTTGATTCTGTTTTATCAGTGTGGGCAAATTTGAATAATTGCAATGTGCAGAGCGATACCTTGTATCATGAAGTCGGGGAATATCTGTTGCGAGAATGGCGGGATTGCAAAGATGAAACAAGAATTTTGTGTTATGTCACTTACGACGGCGGTCATTCCTGGCCCGGCGGCAAAAGAGGATTCATATTTGGCGATCCGCCGTCAAAAAAAATTAATGCTACGGATTTGATGTGGGAATTTTTTCAGAAATATGAAATTCCCTCCTCAACGAATGTGTTAGAGCAAAAAAAGAAGACTATCATAACTGATTTTGCGCTCCGAATTTATCCCAATCCTTTCAATGATTTTGCTACTGTCAAACTAATGATTCCAAGATCGGGCGACGTCAGATTAAATATTTTCAACATGAGGGGGAAAATCGTCAAAATATTGGAGATGAAAGGGCAGAAGTCGGGAGAATATTCATTTTTGTTTAATGCAACCGGACTGGCAAGCGGAATCTATTTTGTGCAAGTGCAGACAAATTCAATAAGTTTTACAAAGAAAATGATTTTGCTGGAATGATAATTGGCAAAGTAAAAAATCGTCAGAGTCAGCTTCAGATATTTTCTCATTAATAAGATGTAGCCCACCTCAGAGGTGGACCACATCTTCAGAAAAAATTACGGAAATTTTATCTCAATTCCCAATCTCGGTTTCCCGCGCAATTTGAGTTTAAATGGATCAACTCCTTGGTTGACGGCCTGACCGATGTTGTAGCCCGATTTGAGTTCGTTGGCAAATTCCACGCTGTAGCCGGCGAACAGATGCAGATCAATGAAATCGAGCGGAATACCAAAGCCGAAACCGAGAATCGGTTCGATAGTGTCCGAAATGCGCAGACCACCGGCGAGATGAAATGAAGTCGCCAGCCGCCGCGCTTTTGTGTCCACCGGCTTGAAATGATAATTGATCAAGCCAAAAGTCGCCAAATCGCCTCTGTTTTTGGGACGGATGACGATGACGCCGTTTTCCAGCACAATGTCCACGTCGCTGACGGTTGTGATCGCTGTGGCGATACCGAAACCCCAACGTTCCGGAGCGGAATTGTCAAAAACTTCATGCGCCAGAAAATGGGTGTCCGAAAAATTCTTTTTCACAACAACGGAAATGTCGCAATATTTCTGAAATTTTTTAGGGATGTCAAATTTGCGCACGTCCATCCAGGTGCTATTTTCGCCGGTGGCTGTCTGCGAGAAAATGGGAAACAGACCGATGAAGTAAGGCAGCACCTGCTCAAAATAGGAAGATTTGCGCGTGAGCACGGTGGAAAGATAGGAGTGCGCATTTTCATCCCGGGAAATGAAAATGTAATACAGCGACGCCGATGTCAAACCGTACAGCCGTGTGTCGTGGAAATGAGCATTGCCGTGAAACATGCCGATGGGAGATTCTTCGTCGTTAAAATTAGCCACGACGATGTAGTAAGCGCCGGGATTGATTTCAAAGCCCATTTCAGCGATGAGTTTCCGCAGCGAATCAGCGGCCCAGTCAGTAAATCCGTCGCGGTAGAAACGCCAGGCTTTGCCAAATAAATCAGCAGTGTCATTAATGACGAACGGCGATCCGGCGACTGGTTTGGGGATCACGATTTGCCTGTCCTGTGCGAAAAGGTGAATGTTGGAAATCAGCATCAGAAGAACGAGCAGTGAGAGAATTCTTTTTGCCATTGTGAGGGTCTCCTTCTTGGCTTTGTGAGTGTTTTTCGCTATTTTTTGATTTCTTCGGAACCACCCCAATTTCCCTCTTCAACTAAATTCCCAGAAATAAATCTCTTCCTTTGACCAGATTGACAATTTTTCTGTCCGCAATACTGCGTTTGAGCATCCAAAAGCCGCAGTCAGGATGCACGTAAGCGATGCGCTTTTGTCCCAATTTTTCAGCGGCGTATTCGATGCGTCGCGCCACTTCTTCGGGAGTCTCGACATGGTTGACTTTGATGTCGATGACGCCGATTCCCAGAGCGATTTTTTGATCAATTTCTTGTAGAACGTCCAAATCGCTTTCCGGGCGATGGGCGACTTCCAGCACCAAATGATCAGCGCGAAGCTGATTCAGAAAACGAATCAATTTTTTCCAGTTCCCCTGCTGGATAGTCTGGCCGCCGTAATTGCCAAAGCAGAAATGCACCGCTTTCTCGACGCGAACTTTGTCGAGAATGCGATTGATTGCCTCAGCGGCGAGGTCTCCGTCTTCGGGATTGCCGGTAATGTTGGCTTCGTCCACTTGCACGCAGGCGCATTGCAAATCTGGCACCTGCTCGGCAAGTACGTCAGCAAGGCGCAAGGTGAGTTTTTCAAAATTTTTGTAGTAGCGATCCAGCAAAGTGCGCGCCAACATGTAGGGACTGGTGAGCGTAAATTTGAAATTTTTTCCGGCGATGCGATAGGTGCGCAACCAATCGCGGTACAAATTCAGACTTCCTTCTTCGATTTCTGATTCCACGACGCCGGCGGGTTGCAGGCGAAATCCCATGGTCCTTCTGCGAGAAAATTCAATCCAATCAGTCCGACCGATCTGCGTCCGAATCCCACCGAGAGGGCGGACAAAGTAATCGATCATGCCGTTGGTTTCCGGGTGATTGATGTCGAAGCGATAGAGTTCGCCGTCGGTGGGCAAATCAATTCCCGCCTGACGCTGCGTGTCAACGACAACGCGAATGGCGTCAATCAGAGCTTGTTCCGACGGATTTGCTGCCAGCCATGCCGGTACAGGATACGAGCCAACTGTTGTCGTTAAAATTTCCGGTTTATTTGCGGACATTTTTTTCTCCTGATCGCAGAGAAATTCTGATTCTTTGGTAGGTGTGAATTACAGTAGAACATTAAATTAAGATAAGATTTTTGAAAGTAAATGTCAAATCAAATTTAAATTTTTTCTGATTCGCAAAAGGGGTGGATATTAATTTTTTAAACCACCAAGGCGCAATGACTCTAATAAAAAAATAGTTTAATTGAGACAGAAAATTTGGAGCCTCTCATATCTTGGTAAAAAAAACTTGACAATGAAAAAATAATTTTGTATTTTATCGGAAACCGATATATCGGAAAACGATAGATTGCGAGATGTAAATGGACAAAACACTTAATGAAAATATGGAGCGATTTTACAAATCGTTCATTTCAGTGATGCATTTTTTTCACAATATCGCGGTGGATGTATCGCGCGTATCTGATTTTTCTCTGGCGCAATTTCGCGTTTTAATGGTGGTTCATCACTTTGACTCTCTGAGCGTCAATGAATTGAAACAGCAATTGAATATTGCGCAAAGTAGCGCCAGTGAAATTATCGACCGTCTGGTGCAGCAGCAGATGTTAAAACGAGAAAAAGACCCGGAAGACAAGCGCAAAACGAGACTTATTCTGACCCCGCGTGCGAAAAAGCTCATTCAGACTCAGCGGGAACGCATCAAAGATTATTATCGCACTATTCTGGAAATTTTGGACGAAAAAGATCAAACACGGTTAGTCGACTCGTTCGAACAAATTCAACGGATCGTGGACAAATATCATTTCACGGAATTAAGTTCTTGAAAGAAAATGCAAAAGGCAGGAGTGTGCCATGCGAAAAACGAAGTTGGTTCTTTTAGTAATTATTTTAATTTCTTCATCGTCATTAGTTTTTAGCCAATCAAAAGTGGCGCTGAAGGATTGCCTCGAAATGGCTTTTGAAAAGAGCCATTTGCTGAAAGCGTCAAATTACGCGGTGAAATCAGCTTCCGCAGCGCTGGCGGAGTCAAAGGCGCAGCGGCTGCCGAGTATTTCTTTGAGCAGTTTGTACACCAGAATTGGCAAAATCACTTCTTTTTCCATTCCCATGGGGCCTGGCGGCGAAATAAAAAAAATCCGATTCGGCACGCCTAATCGCGTGAACGTCGATGTGAAACTGCAATTGCCGCTGTTTACCTGGGGGAGAGTCAGCAGCACCATTGAATTGGCTCAGGCAGGAGCGTCACTCTCGAAAATTCAGCGGCGGCAGCAACGTTTATCGCTCACCGCGCAGGTTTTGCAGGGCTATTTTTCCGTGCTGCTGAATGAGGAAGTGATTCGCCTGCACGAATCAAATGTCAAGCGTGCGCAGCACCATTTTGAGGTCAGCAGGAAAAAATTTGACGCCGGCATCGTGCCGCGTTTGCAAATGATGCAGGCGGAAGTTCAACTGAAAAATGCTAAAACGCAATTGCAGGACGCCGAGGGAAATTTGCAAAAAAGCCTCATCTATTTGGGAAAATTGATCGGAAAAGATGAAAAGGAAATTGTGCTTGCGGATTCGATTCGTTTTGAACCGGTGAATTTTGACGAGAAAAAATTGATCGAAAAGGCACTTTCGCGACGGTCCGATCTGGCAGGGTTGCATTTGCGTCAACAGATGTCCCGGTCGCAGATTCAATTGGCAAACAGCGGCAACAAACCGAATTTGTTTTTGTTTTCCGGCTACAACGTCACCAATGGTTTCGATCCCATGGATCCGGAAAAATTTGTCGACAATTACAATGCCGGCGTGCAGCTCAGTTTTCCCATTTTTGACGGATTTGCTACTTCCAAAAAGGTGGAACAGGCGCGGCTCGATTATGAGGTTTTACTGGAGCAGGAAAAAGAAGCGCGAGAGATGATCAAGCTGCAATTGCGCGAAGCAATTATTGCCCTGCGCCAGGCGGAAGCCAAAATTTCCGCGCAGAAAGAAAATATTCGCCTTTCCCGTGAGACGCTGAAAACTGCGGAAATCCAGTACCGCGACGGACTGGTCGCATCGCTGGATGTGCTGGACGCGCAGCAAATGCTCAATCAGGCGGAACTGCTTTATGTGCAGGCGATTTTCAATCACATCATGGCAAAGCTGGCGATCTGTCAGGCGGTGGAAGATTTTTCCTGGTTTGAATTTGCTATTCAATAATTCTGAAAATTAATTCTGGAAATTTTGAAAATAAATTCAAAGGAGAAAATAGATGCGCAAGTTAATTTTTCTGATTATGATTTTAGCGCTTTCGCTTTCTTTTTGCGGTAAAAAAAGTAATGAATCTGCTCAGGTGAAGAAAGAGGAAGCCATTCCTGTCTATGTGGCAAAAGTGAGCGAACAAACGATACGCGCCACAATTCTCATTACCGGCGAAGTGGCGCCGCGCTACAAAGTAACTGTTTTTCCGAGAGCAAATGGTTTGGTCGTCAAAGAATTTGTCAAAAGCGGGGAGCAGGTGAAAAAAGATCAGGTTTTGGCAGAAGTGAAGCAGGATATTCCGGGCATGGAATACGCCAACGTGAAAATCAATGCTACTGTTTCTGGCATTATTACCCGCGACGCGGTGGACGTCGGCGATCGGGTAAGTATGCAAACGCCAGCTTACGAAATCAGCCGACTTGACCCGGTCGATGTCAGACTTAATGTGCCGGAAAAATATCTGTCTGAAATAAAGCACGGAATGAGCATGTCGCTGATGCTGGATGCTTTTTCTGGAGAAACTTTCCAAGGAAAAATTCGGGAAATCAGCCCGGTGGTGGATTCGCGTTCGCGCATGTTGCCGGTGAAAGTGGCGCTGAAAAATGGTGATCATCGGCTGCGTCCGGGAATGTTTGCTCGAGCAAAATTAGCGACCGGCTCTCGCACAGGGCTGGTGGTTCCTCTCGACGCGGTTGTCAAAAGCGGCGTGGAGCGCTTTGTGTTTGTCGTGGAAAATAATCGCGCCAGATTAGTGAAGGTGGCGACCGGGGAATTTTTAGATTCAATGGTGGAAGTCACCGGCGATCTCAAAACCGACGATCTGGTTGTCGTCATGGGACAAAATATGCTTTCCGACGGAACTCTGGTAAAAATTATCGAGGAAAAATAAAATGAAATTGGCAGAGATAAGTATCAAAAGGAACGTTGGTACGATTCTTTTTACATTGAGCGTTGTATTTTTGGGAATTATTTCCATCCCGCGCATCCCGGTGTCGTTTTGGCCCGAGTTTGTTGCGCCGACGTTGATCGTGATGGCGCCTTATCCGGGTGCCGGCCCCGAGGAAATTGAAGAGCAATTAGCCAAACCTCTCGAAGAAGAATTTAGCACCATTGATGGCGTGGAAGAAATTGAGACGACCTGCATGGAAGGTTTGTGTCAGGTTTACGTTCGCTTTGGTTGGGGAATTGATTTTGAGGAATCAAAGGTCAAAGTGCAGGAGCGGACAAACAAGGCGCGTAGTCGATTTCCTCGCGGTGTTTTGGAGCCGAAGGTGCTGCAAGTGCAGGATTTTCTGCCGCCGGGGATCGAGCTCGGTTTTCGTTCCGATACCCGCGATTTGAATGAGATCAAGGATTTTGTGGAAACGAACTTGAAAAATAGATTTTTGCGCCTGAAGGATGTGGCGACGGTGCAGATTTTTGGCGGTTTTGATCAGGAAGTCGCCGTGGAAGTGGACGCCGGAAAGTTAGCCGCTTATGGTCTAAGTTTAAGTCAAATTTCAGGGATTTTGGCTTCGGAAAATATGGATCTCCCTGCCGGAAAACTGAAGACGGGGCGAAAAAATTATTTTGTGCGTACAACGGGAAAATTCAAAGAAATTGACGATATCGAAAATTTGATCATTGCCGCGCCTAACGGAAAGCCCATTCGATTGAAAAATGTGGCAAAAGTTCATTTGAAAAACAAAGAGCGCCAGACAATTATTCGTTTGAACGGCGAGCCGATGGTCGGTTTGGCTGTGCGCGAAAAAAGCGGCGGAAACACCGTCACCATGTGCGATGAAGTGAAAGATGAATTGAAAAAAATTAGAAAGGTTTTGCCCAAAGATATTCAGATGACGATTATTCAAGATCAATCTGTTTTTATCAAAAATAGCATTCAAAATGTCGTCAGAAATGCCGCCATCGGAGCGATACTGGCGTCGATCATTTTGCTGCTCTTTCTGGGAAATTTGCGCAATACGCTGATCATTGTGCTCTCCATTCCCATTTCCATCATCGGGACATTTTTTCTGATCGACACTTTTGGGCTGACGATTAACACAATTTCTCTCGGCGGATTAGCGCTGGGCGTCGGCATGATCGTGGACTCTTCGGTGGTGGTGATAGAGAATATTTATCGACACCTGCGAGAAAATAACTCGCAGGATCGGCTGAAAACTGTCGTGGACGCCACCAGCGAAGTCGGCATCGCAATCACAGCATCGACTTTGACATCGGTGGTGGTGTTTTTTCCCCTGGCATTTTTGATGGGCTTGTTCGCGGTGTTGCTGGGAGAGTTGGCGTTGACCATTGTTTTTGCTCTCTCGCTCTCAATTATTGTGGCGTTGACCATTGTTCCCATGCTCAGTTATCGCCTGATGAAGCCGGAAATTAGCCAGTCAAAATTGGGATTTTTCCTTCGTGGCTGGCAGGCGCTGTTCGAGCGGATGCTGAGCATTTACCGAAAAACGATTTCCTGGAGTCTGCGCCACAAATTGTTGACGATTTTCATGGCGATTTTAATTTTCATCGTCAGCATTATGGTTCTGATGCCGCTGCTGGATGTGGAATTGATGCCCAAAATCAATCAGGGCGAATTTCGCGTGGAATTAGTGCTGCCGGAAGGTTCGACAATTGAAAAAACAGATTTGTGGATAAAGAGAATTGAGCACGACCTCGCCGGAAAAAAGGAAATCGAACAGCTTTACACCACAATCGGCGTGGCGTCCGCCCGAGGAGAGCTCAAACCAAATTACGGAATGATAAACATAAAATTGAAAAAGGAATTTTACTCACAAATCGCTTCGCTCATGGATGAAATTCGTCGCCAATGGACAGAAATTCCAGGTACGCAGGTGCGCGTCAGACAAATCGAGGTGACTGAGGGAATGAAACGCGAGCCGGTCAATGTGCGGATTGTCGGGGATAATTTGCAAGTGCTGGAAGAAATCGGGCAACGCGCGATGGAGAAGATTCAACCCATTCCGGGAATTGTGAATTTGAAAAGCTCCATTCAGGAAGGATTTTCAGAATTTAACATTAACGTGGATCGGGTTCGCGCGGCAGACTTGGGACTGAGTACGACCCAGATTGCCGGAAACGTGAGCACGGCTTTGTTGGGCGCCGCGATTACGAAGCTCAGTAGTTACGGCAAGGAATATGATATCCGCGTTAAATTGAACGAAAAGCAAGCTCAGTCCATCAATGATATTCTCAATTTGCCGTTGGCGACGCCGAAGGGAGTAACTGTGCCGTTGAGTGCTGTGGCGACGGTTTCGCTGGAGCGAGCGCCGAGCCAGATCAAGCGGTTTGATCAACAGCGTGTTGTGGAAATCAAAGCAGATGTTTTGGGACGCTCTCAGCGAAAGGTTGCGGCAGACGTAAAGCAAAAAGTTTTGCAACTGCATCTTCCCCGCGATTACTACATTACTTTCGGCGGACAATCGAAAGCGATCAGAGATTCTTTCAGCAGTTTGATGACGGCGCTGCTGATTGCAATTTTTCTGGTGTACGTGGTCATGGGAACACAATTTAATTCGTTCAAGCACCCGTTCACTATCGCCATGACCATTCCGCTGGCGATGATCGGCGTTTTGCTGGGACTGGTCATTTTCGGCGCCGCTTTGAGCATGAACGCGCTGCTGGGTTCAATTATGCTGGTGGGGATCGTGGTAAATAACGGCATTTTGCTCATTGATTACATCACCCAACTTCGGGCGCGCGGTTACTCTAAAAATGACGCCATCGTTGAAGCCGGAACCGTTCGCATGAGGCCTATTTTGATCACAGCGCTGACGACAATTTTTGCCATGCTCCCCATTGCGGTTGGTTTAGGCGAAGGAGGCGAAGCCCTTCAGCCGCTCGGCGCTGTGGTTGTTGGTGGTTTGACGACTTCGACGTTTTTGACGTTGATTGTGGTGCCGGTGGTTTATTCGGCGTTTGAAGGAAAGGAAAAAAAGTAGCCCGCAAAGAGAAAACGGAAAAGAGGAGTTTGGAAGAAAGAGAGAATAGCAATTAATTTACAGAAAAAAAGATTGTCAATTTTCTAACTTGTACGTTATTCTCTCTTGATTTCTTTCAAGTATTTAATAGTCGTTTCCTGAGCGGCATATTCAAAACTTTTTGCTTCAATAATCATGTAAAAATATTCCGGGAAATTTTTGTATTGATTTTTAGTTTGATTGTACAATTTTGTCAATGATTCCTGACGGCTCATCATGCGCACTGTCTCAATCTGTGTAGGATAAGCAAATCCGATGAAAAAGAGATAATTTTCAGAGTTAGGCCCCGGCAATTTGGCAATAAGACCTAAATCCAAATAATTTCCTTCTTCTAATTTTCTGGTCTTAAAAATGAGCAGCGAGTCAGAGTCCTCATCGCGAACACGGATCTCTCCGGAAAAAGTGTCTGTGTACTTAAATTCGACAGGAATCTTCGCAATAACTGAGCTCAATTGGCGCAGATTTCTGAATCCGCCCATGTAAATGATGTTGTGGTCGACGATGGCTGGCAAATCCGTTTGTTTTGACATGTTCTCGGAAGTGAATTGAATTTCAGGGCGCTGATTGAAAGAATAAAATACATGTTCAATATCGTAAAGATTAAAAATGCTATTATGCGGAAGTGATCCATGATCAAGTTTTAGTAGTTTGCGATCCGGATGAAGACTGACAAATCGATTGAACTCTGCTCTGGTCGTAATTGAATAATCGATTTGTTCCCGGTACCCGCCTGAATCATCATAATACTCCCGGACCAAAAAATGATCCCCAATGAAAAGTATCGTCGGCAGTTGATTTTCAAAAAAAACAGACCAAATCGGATCATCAATGTCAATGGGATGGTCAATTACGCGTGCTATTTTTGTCAGGGATAAATATCTGTGATATGATAGTAATGCAGATAAACACAAAAAGACAATGGTAAAAACAAAAACCCAGTCTTTGCGGGTGAAATTTTGCCAAAATTTAACCGGCGTTTTGGAGTTACGAAGGAATTTAACCTCGTAATGCCCTTTGGGAATCACCAGCTTAATTTTATCACTTCTGCCCTCATCGGAGTAATACTCATTTAATTTTTTTCTCAATCGATGCATGTAATAGCGGACAATGGTATCCAGCGATGGATCGAAATCTTTGTCTTTGTCAAACACATCAACAGCAATGGAATATTCTTTTGGGATTTTGTTGCGAATTGAACAGTTAACGAGGTAGGTTAACAACTGGCTGTATTTATCCGTCTTGTCAAATGCCTTGCTACTAATGATCTTTTCCAGAATAGCTTTTTCGGTTGAATTGTCGATCATCTTCGTGCCTCTTTTTTAGAAAATAAAAATTTTTCACATAATTAGCAATAAAAAATTGCAAAATCTTAAAATTATTTTGAAAATTGTTAGCTAACAGTTAGCTAACAGTTCCTAACTTGTTTTGATATTAAATTTAATTTATCTTAATTTAAGTTTCAATTTT
>JAADFU010000066.1:0-1422 GCA_013152715.1 Calditrichota bacterium | reverse complement strand
TATTGAATGAACTGAAATCTGACCCTCTTTCCTACGGAGTAATGCGATCTCATGACAGCAAAAGAATCAAAATTTTTCGCAGGAACCAACATTCCGAAATTACCAAAGCTTTCAACTTTCCTTGACGTGCAAACGCTGAGTACTCATAGTGACGATGGAATTTCACTGGGGGCCGTGATTCAATTTTTTCTGAAAAAATGTCCCCTGATATTTTAAAAATTCATAAGCAAATCTCGACATGAAGGCGAATCAGCGAATAAGAGTCGTTGTAATTTTCTGAAATAAATTTTTATCGACAAAAAGATTTCTGTCGGTTAGTTCCTTTCTGTTTAGAAATTATCCTACTTGCAAAAATCAATATATTATGGGAGGACTAAAAAAATGGTCAGGGAAAAAAGTATTTTGCTTTCATTACTTTTCTTCATTTTAGTTATTGCAACTACCTCTGTCTCGGCAAAAAATTTCGGTCATATTGAAGGCTATGTGAAAGATATTCAGACGAATGACCCGTTGCCGTACGCAAATATTGTGGTCGTTGGCACCAGTTGGGGCACAACAACGGATTTAAATGGAAAGTATGTATTAAAATTGCCGCCGGGCACATATACGATTCGTTGCCGGTTTATTGGCTATAAAACGGAAGAAGCCACGATCACCGTGGGAAACGAGGAAAGGATTAAAAAGAATTTTAAGCTAAAATATGGCGAGGTAATCAAAGGCAAAGCGATTGTAGTCACTGCTCAGGCAGAAGGACAGGTCAAAGCCATCAGTCAGCAGTTGGCTTCCAAACAAATTGTGAATGTCGTTTCTTCCGCGAGAATTCAGGAATTGCCCGATGCCAATGCCGCCGAATCTATTGCCAGGCTTCCCGGAGTTTCCATCAAGCGAACCGGCGGAGAAGGCAACCAGGTCGTCATTCGCGGACTGGCGCCGAAATACAATGCCGTGACCATCGACGGCGTCCGTATCGCTTCATCAAATCCAAACGATCGAAGCGCTGATCTGAGCATGATTTCTTCCAATATGCTCGAAGGGATAGAGGTGTACAAAACTGTCACTGCTGACCAGGACGCGGATGTTATCGGCGGTACGGTAAATTTCAAGATGAGAGAGGCGCGCGGCGAACGAAAAGGATTGGGCTTCAGGCTTCTCGCCCAGGGCGGTTATACCGGCTTATCCAATGCGTACAATAAATATGACAATTACAAAATAGTGCCCAGCATCGAGGGTAGATTTTTCAATCAAAAACTCGGTCTTTTTCTGCAATTGAATTTAGAAAAGCGAAATTTGACTTCCAATGAGTTTGGCGCCAGCTACAATCATAAATCTGCCGATCACATTTATTATGTGACAAACTCCATTGATCTTCATTTTATCCCACGATTCAGAAAACGGACAAATGCAGCATTGATGTTGGATTAC
>JAADFU010000065.1:6846-7236 GCA_013152715.1 Calditrichota bacterium | reverse complement strand
GACAGGAAATTTCGCAATGAAGGGTATCGGTATGAGATTGGTGATTGGTGAGTGGTAATTAGTGAAAGATGATTCGGCTTAGCGTTGGCATCAGTCATTTATGCTTTGGGCAGAAAAATTTTGTGTGCTAATTTCAAAGTTATCTGAGGTTGATTTGATAGAGTAAAATAAAAACATTAGTTAATCTGTTATTTTAAAAGAGAGGTAGAAGATGCGAGAAAATAAGTTATTTCAGTTTTTTATTTTCTGTTCCTTGATTTTTCTATCTGTTTCTGCGGTCCACAGCCAGAAAAAAAACAATCTCAAAAATGAGATTTTGCAAGCCATCCATGACGGCGCCAATTATGCCTGTGATGTACTTCTTGACGAAAATGGCAAATCTCGTTGCGA
>JAADFU010000065.1:0-6770 GCA_013152715.1 Calditrichota bacterium | reverse complement strand
CGGATTGCTTCGTGCTTATGAAGTGACCGGCGAAGAAAAATATTTGTCCGCTGCCAAACGCGCAGGCGATTGGTGGGTAAGTCTGGAGATCAAAGATCATCCCAAATTAAAAGGAATGGTGCGCGCGACCCACGGCGACGCTGTGGGCGATGTTATCGTTTTTGCGACGATTTCCGACGGAACAGCAGGGCTTTTCAAATTGTACGACATCACCGGCGAGAAAAAATACGCGCAAATTCCCACACAGGCAGGTGAGTGGATGTTGAAGCACATGTACGTGCGTGAGTACGGTGTTTTTTACGATAGCGTAGATCCGAAAACAGGTGAAGTGTTGAAAGAAAATAGCCCTTTCTGGCCTGACAAAAAAAGACAGAAATTGTTTGATGTTTCCAGACCCAACAACGAGGGATCGCTATATAAGGACATGTATGAATTTACCGGGAACGAAAAGTACAAACAAGTTTTTCTGGAATTGTGCGAAAGTTTGCTACAGAAACAGGGCCCCGAAGGCTTGTGGATGGATTTCATGCCCAACCATAAAAACGAAGGTTCGTTTCATCCGCGCTTTAATCTCTGGTATGCAGAATCTTTGTTGGAAGGTTATGATTTGACCGGAGACAAACGATACTTGTTGGCAGCGAAGAAAACAGCGGAAACATTTGCGAAATTTCAAAAGAATGATGGGTTGATTTATTATAAAAATTATTTGAACGGAAAAAGCAATAAAAACTCTCCCTGTGGTTCGGCAGTTTCATTTGCCGGAATTGTCTGGCTTCGTTTGCTAAAATATGGCGTTGGCGATGAATTTAAGGATAATATTGAAAAATCCGTACAGTGGGTGCTGAAAAATCGTTTTTCTCCGCAGCATCCTGATAAAAATCTCGCCGGGGCATTTTTTGAATTAAGAACCAGAAGAAAACATGGAAAGATGTGGCTGACCATTCGCGACATTGCGACTTCTTTTGGATTGCGTTTTTTGAGCGATTATTATCAATTTTTGGAAGAAACGGAGAAATAAAAATTGATTTTACTTGTGCAATCCGTTGGTTTAAGATAATATTTCTTTAGAAAATAACAAAAAAAGAAGATATGAGATTAAAAAAGAAAATAAACAAATTGATCTTTGTTGCGTCTCTGTTCTTTTTTGTGTCCCATTTATTTTCCCAGACGCCTCTGGAAATTGCCAGACGGGTGGTTGAAAAAATAATGAGGGACACAAATTTTGAATTGGAGCTCGTGCCTCAAAAAAATGTTCTTGGACTGCAAATTCTGGATTTTCGAGAGGGTGAATGCTTTAATGCACCGCGCGTCCATTTTGCGACAAATTCAATAATTTCTAAAAAGAAAAAAAGAGTCTTGTTGGGCATCAGCCATGATGCGCCGCTGAAAATCTGGATTAATCGAAAATTAGTTTATGAAAATAAGGCTGGCACGAAAATCCCGCCGCGAGAAATTTCCTATAATCGTTTGCTTTTTCAAGATACGCTTCGGACTGATTTGCAAAAAGGGAATAATGAGATTCTATTGAAAATTTGCTCTGGTGCGAACGAGGGAGTTGTTTTTCTTCGTCCCATCATTTCAACGGGAGATTTGGATGAAGATATTGAATTCAAGAATAAAATTAATGGCGAGGCGAAATGGCTTTGCCTTGATTTTCCCGGCAATGACAGGGTGAAAGACCTGAAAAAAATATTTCCGCCTGAAACGTCTATTGAGTTGTATTATTCTTTTCAGGGAAGTTTTTATCGCTGGTATTTTCCGCGGCAAAAGATTTTGGCGCAATTGAGTATGCCCGAATATGTCACCTATCGCAAAAAACCGTATCTCGACTGGTACTACGCCAATGGCGCGATGATGATGGCGATTAATGATTTGGGAAATTTTATCAACGATGCTTCTTTAAAAAAATTTGTTCGTCGCTACTGTGATTTTGCTGTTGAGCATGAAGATTATTTCAGAGACCAATACGAGAAGCAATTTGCTTTTCGCGGGAGTTTTCATCGCATGTTTCGCTTAAGCATGCTTGACGATGCCGGTGCACCGACTTTGCCTTATGTGGATTTGTATGCGGAACAAAAGAATGAAAATTATTGGAAAATCATCGCGCGAAATGCCAATTACGTGATGAAGGGACAGGTTCGGCTGGCAGACAGCACATTTTGTCGTCCGGAGCCAGAGCCGGGAACTGTCTGGGCAGATGATCTTTTCATGAGCGCACCATTTTTGCTGCGAATGGGAAAAATAACCGGTGAGCAAAAGTATTTTGACGATGCGGCGCGGCAGGTCTTGCAGTTTCATAAATATTTATTCAATGAAAAGGAGAAATTATTTTTCCACGGCTATTTTGATCGACGGAAGGAAAATTCTGTCGCACTCTGGGGCAGAGCAAATGGCTGGATTGCCTGGGCGATATCCGAAACTTTGCTTCATTTACCCGAGAGCCATGAGAATTATGCGGTGATACTTAAAATTTATCGGAAATTTATGTCCGGCCTGGCGGCAGTTCAGGGTGAAAACGGGCTATGGCACCAGATTTTGGATCATCCAGAATCTTATGAAGAAACTTCATGCACCGCCATGTTTGTCCTGGCAATGGCGCGGGGCATACGAAACCATTGGCTTGACTCGTCATATTTAGAAATTGTCCGTAAAGGCTGGCAGGGATTAGTTGGAAAAATTGATGCAGATGGAACTGTTCACGGAATTTGCCGCGGAACCGGAATTGGCAATGATTTGAATTTTTATTTTTCCAGAAAAAGATTTGATAATGCTCCCCACGGATTGGGCGCAATTATTACTGCGGCTATTGAAATTACTCGATTAGAGAAATAAAGCAAAAAAAGAGAAGAAAAAAAGATGTCCGAGAAAGTAGAAAAGATTGTAGCGATTCATTATTTGACCGGAAAAAACGTAGAAGTCCTTATCAGAAATGGCAAAATTGATTGCATTAATGAAATTGATGGTGAAAAGAATTCATTCAAAGAAAAAATTTTTATTGCGCCTGGATTAATTGACAATCAGGTGAATGGATTCAATGGTGTTGATTTTTCAGGGCCGGGATTGACTGTCGAAGATGTGGAAAAAGTCGTGCGCGGATTGTACCAATTCGGCGTGACCAGTTTTCTGGCGACCGTGGTCACCAGCCCGGTTGAAGTAATGAAGGAAAATCTCAGCGTGATTGCGGAGGCAATGAAAATAGAAGAAATTGGCAGGTCAATCCCCGGCATTCATTTGGAGGGACCGTTTTTGTGTCCAGAAAATGGATTCCGGGGCGCGCACAATCCGGCATGGTTGCGCTCTCCTGACTGGGAATTTTTCAGACAACTCAACGCAGCGGCAGAGGGGAGAATTACTCAAGTCACTATCGCTCCGGAACTTGATGGCGCAATCGATTTCATTCAGAAATGTTCGAAGCAGGGTATTGTCGTCGGAATTGGACATCACAACGGGACAGCGGAAGATATTCGGCGCGCAGCAGATGCCGGCGCTGCGATTTCCACGCATCTGGGAAATGCTTGCGCCAATTACATTCACCGTCACAAAAATCCGCTCTGGCCGCAACTGGCAGAAGACAGACTGATGGCAAGTATCATTGTTGATGGCCATCATTTGTCGCGTGACGAGGTGAATGTGTTTTTTCGCGCTAAAGGTATGGAACAGATTGTCTTGATTTCCGATATGACAAAATTCGCTGGTTTGCAGCCGGGAAAATATTCCTGGAATGGTGTAGAACTGGAAGTAACCGATTCCGGCATTGTTCGTCTGGTTAAAGAAAATATGCTTGCCGGAGCCGCTTTTCCGTTGGATCACTGTGTGAATAAAATGATGGAATTTACAGGTTGTTCGTTGGCGGAAGTGATTGCCATGGCAAGTTTTAATCCGGCAAGATTAAATGGCCTTTTTGACCGCGGGTCAATTGAACCGGACAAACGCGCTGATTTGATAATCTTTTCTTTGGAAAACGGGAAAATGAAAATCAAACAAACAATTGTAGCCGGAGAAATTGTTTTTCAACGGGAATAGAAGGTTTAAAGCAGAACAAAATTGTGTCTGTAAACTTCAAAATAAATTTTAGCACCGGAGTTCTAAATGATTAATGAGTGCTGTTTTCGCTGGATGAAAAGAATCTCCTTTTTTATCATGTCTGTATTAATTTTCTTACTCATTTTTGCGCCAGCGCTATTTTCTTCTGACGTGGGAAAAATCTGGAAATCAGAAAAAAAGACCTGGATCGATCCTGAATTTGGCTATGAAATCACTCAGTGGACTGACGGGGAAAAACCTTCCTGGCATTTATATTTTAACATAGAAAGCTTTATCGATAGCA
Source organism: Calditrichota bacterium (assembly GCA_013152715.1). Classification (NCBI taxonomy): domain Bacteria; kingdom Pseudomonadati; phylum Calditrichota; species Calditrichota bacterium. Next base: position 2,443 of record JAADFU010000065.1, on the reverse strand, counting down.
CGCATGCCATCATTTTTTCTGATCGTACCGGTTCGTCCAATTTGTTTAAATTGAATTTGACATCAGGCGAAATGATTCAAATGACCGATGAAAAGAATTTGAGTCACAAAGTCTGGCACTGGCCTCAATTTAAAAAAATCTGGATTTTCACAATGAACGGCATATTTAAAGAAATAGATACACAAAATCTGAATTGCCGGATTGTGAAAAATATCAATGGTAGTATTACTTCTTTCACAGTAACTTGTGATGGGCGATACATAATTTTTGCAAGAGATGTGGGAGAATTGGAGATAAATAAGAAAAATCGTATCGGATTGGGACCTTTTGCTGTTTTTCGGCTGGAGATTGAGACTGGTGAAATTGAGCAAATTAGCCCGGAGTATGGTTTTAAAATAAGTCACTTGCTGGCAAATCCTGTGGATCCCACAATTGTGTCCTACTGCTGGCAGCATTTTTATCGTCAGGGGGATTATCCGGGAATTCGTGGGAACACTCCGATCAGAATCTGGTGGCTGAAAGTGGATGGCTCTGACGGCGGGCCTGTTGTGCCGCAGGAATTTGGCATCCATCGTACGCATGAATTCTGGCTGGCAGATGGCTCAAAATTGGGCTTCTGCGCGCGGTACAAATTCGGAGATAAAGAGGGGGAGCAATTTCTCGGAATTGCGGATCTCAATGGACGTACGATTTTGATCAGCGCGCCTGTTTCTCACGGGCATTCTTTTCTTTTCAAGGATAACAAGCATTGGGTTGTGGATATTTATGGCGAAGATGTGTTGACAATGGTGACAATGGAATACTGGAAAAGTATGCGCGTGGACAAGCTATTTCGCCACGGTTCCTCCTGGGAAGGTCAGAACTCGCATCCGCACCCTCATTTTAGTCCAGACGGAAAATACATCATTTTCAGCTCAGACCGTACTGGCGTGGCAAATGTTTATACTGTGAAAGTGAATATTGGCAAAAATCTTGAAAAGTAACGGGCAAAATTCGGAGGCAGAAATGCAAGAAATTAGACCAATTTCGGAATTTAAAGTAGATAATTTAAATGTAAAAATTTTTGAAAAACGAACGGAAATGGGCAAATCGGGCGCCGATGATGTAGCAAAAGCAATTTTGGCAAAATTGAAAGAAAAAGATGAACTGCGGATGATTTTCGCGGCGGCGCCTTCGCAGAATGATTTTTTGCATTTTTTCACGCAGCACAAGGGCATTCCCTGGGAAAAAATTGTCGCTTTTCACATGGATGAATATTTGGGTCTTTCGCCGGATGCGCCGCAATGTTTCGGAAACTATTTACGGGAGCACCTTTTCGATAAGGTGAATTTCAAGCAGGTACATTTTTTGAATCCGGCGCCTGAAAATGCTGATGAGGAATGTCAAAGATACGAAAAATTATTGCGGGAAAAGCCCATCGACATAGTTTGCATGGGAATTGGCGAAAATGGACACATTGCGTTCAATGATCCGCCGGTAGCGGATTTTTCCGATGAAAAATGGGTGAAAGTCGTGGAACTGGAAACAGTTTGTCGCCAGCAGCAGGTGAATGACGGTGCTTTTGCAACAATTGACGATGTGCCGGAAACAGCCATGACGCTCACAATTCCGGCACTGGTTTCTGCAGGGGCGTTGTTCTGTTTTGTTCCGGGACCGCGAAAAGCAGACGCTGTTTTTCGCACCCTGAATGGCGAAATTGATACGAGTTGTCCGGCAACTATTTTGAGAAAGCATGAAAGTGCGATTCTTTACCTCGACGCCGATGCCGCAGAGAAAATAAATTATTGATAGCCATCAAGTCTCAGAGGAAGCAGAGAAAAAAATTAAAAAATAGCTTGACAAATTTAATAAAATTTTATAAATTCTTAACCGATAACTTTATCGGTTAAGTAAATTGGGATGACAATGGCGAAATCAAATCAGATCACTCTTAGCGATATTGCCAGGAAATTAAATGTCTCCAAAGTCACTGTCTCCAAGGCGCTGCGGGATCATCCCGATATCAGCGCTGCGACGAAGAAACTGGTCAAGGAGACAGCTTTGAAGATGGGCTACACTCCGAATTTCATCGCCCGAAATTTATCCGCAAAAAAATCCAATACCATAGGCCTTGTCGTCCCCAAAGTTGCTCACCATTTTTTCGCCACTGCGATCGAGACGATTTACAATGTTGCTTTTGAGAACAATTATGAAATCATCATGACTGTTTCGCAGGAGGACGACCGAAAAGAGGCGCGGCATATCGAAACGTTACTTTCCATGCGCGTCGATGGCTTGCTCGTTTCCGTGAGTCAAAAGACCAGAGATCACGCGATTTTTGATTTTGTCAAAAAAAAAGGAATCCCGCTGGTTTTCTTCGACCGGGTGATTGAAAATATCGGATTTAGCTGCGTGACATTTGACGATGAGCAGAGTACTTTTGAGGCGATTGATGAAATTATTC
>JAADFU010000064.1 GCA_013152715.1 Calditrichota bacterium | reverse complement strand
AAAAGAGTGATGAATTTCCGCTTTCGCAGGAGACGGTTGATAGATTCAAGCAAATTGCAGATCTCTTTCATCGAAAAATTTTGTGGGTAGCAACGACGCGGCAACTTTTGACTTTTTCTTTGGTTAAAAAATACCTGACATGGACAGTTGAAGAAAATGAGTATCATTATTTGATAAAAATAAACGGAATGAAAAAAGCGGGCATTCCGTTTGAATTGTCGCCAAAAGATTTGCAGGGAATCAGTTTTTCTTTGCCTGACAACAAAGAAGGAAAATTGATTTTTAAAGGAAAGGAATTGGCTTCCAAGCGATTTTTTGCTGAGAAAAATAATACACAGATCCTTACGATACCCATAGATCCCATAGAATGGCCTTTGTGATGCAGGAAGAATCGATATCAAAATCATTGCTAAAATTAACGCGGCATTCTATCATTTACGGAGTAGGCCACGTTCTCAATCGCGCAGTCGGTTTTTTATTGCTGCCGATTTATACAAACTTCATCGCTCCGGAGCAGTTGGGCGTTGCTGCAATGACCTTTTTATTTCTGGCGTTGATGACGATCGTTTACCAGATCGGTATCAGTCAGGCTTTTTTGCGTTATTTCAGCCTCGCCGACAATCTATCAGATAAAAGAAAGATTTTCAGTAATGCTTTTTCGGCGATTTTTGTTTTAAGCCTCCTTTTTTCATTCCTTACCTTTTCGTTCTCTGATAGAATTTCCGAATTTTTGTTTCATTCAAAGGATTACCAACTCCTGATTCACCTGTCCATCGGCATCCTCATTGGCGATGTTTTGGGGCAAATTCCTCTTATCACTTTGCGCGTTGAGGAAAAATCCGTTCTTTATTTGTTCATCACGCTGGCGCAGATTTTGATCAATATTGCTTTTAACGTATTGTTCATCGTTTATCAAAAAATGGGCATCGCAGGTATTTTCTTTGCTAACTTCATTTCTTCATTAACGATGCTGATTTTTCTGCTTCCGATCTGCATAAAATATTTTCGGTTTCAAATTCAGCGGCAAGAGATTAAGCTTTTGTTGGTTTTTGGTTTTCCTTACATGTTTTCAGGCTTGGCAAAAGTGTTGATGGACTTGTCAGATCGCTTTATTTTAGAAAGACTTACTGATTTTGACACGGTTGGCATTTACAACGCTGGCTACAAACTCGCCGGCATTATGGGGCTCATCGTGGCTGGCTTCAGATTCGCCTGGATGCCATATTCGCTATCCGTTGCCAAAAGAAAAGATGCCAAAAAAATTTATGCTTTAGTAACGACCTATTTTATATTAGGCAGTGGCTGGATTTTGATTTTTTTCACATTTTTTCTGGCGCCGATAATCAAAATTGAAATTGGCGGAGTAACTCTATTCGGCAAAGAATATTGGGCAGGAATCGACATTGTTCCTCTGATCATGGCTTCATATTTATTGTACGGATTATATTCGATTTTGATCATTGAAATCTATATCAAGGAGAGAAGCAAAGTATTGCCTATCATCACAGGAATCGGAGCGATGGCGAACATTCTTGGCAACTTGGCGCTTATCCCAATTTTGGGAATGCAGGGTGCAGCTTGGACAACGATAATTTCTTACTTTTTGATGGTCGCCATTTTATTCTATGACACACAACGGAACTATCCCATTCCTTTTGAATTTAAACGGATTGCGCAAATTGTCGTTCTCTACCTGATTGTTTACATTTCCGGAGAATACTCGTTTGCAAGCAAATGGTGGTTTATCAGGCTCGGTTTACTCTCAGTTAGCCCGCTCGTGCTCTATTTCATTGGTTTTTTTCATAAAGAAGAATTGCAAAAAATAACAAGCTTGCGACAGAAAATACACGACAGAAACGAATAAACGTCAATCTTTATCACACAGGAAATTTGAATGGATCCAATCAAAAAAAAGCTAAAATATTTTTACGAAGACGTCGGAGAAAAATACCCTGAAGAAGAAATAATTTACCATACACTGCGCGGAATGTTGAGAAGAAAATTTGTGCTTGCCTATTTGAAGAGATTCAGTGGCTCGTTGCTCGATGTTGGCTGTAATCGTGGAATGTATTTGGATGAATATCAGGGAGGGAAACGCTTTGGCGCGGATTTAAGCCTCAATGTTTTAAAAAAAGCGGACAAACATCCGGAAAAAAATTTGATTGTTGCTGATGCAGAGCAATTGACCTGCTTCAGAGCCAACAGCTTTGATAATGTCCTTTGCAGCGAAGTGATAGAGCACTGTCTGAATCCGCAAGCAGTTTTTAACGGCATTGCTCATGTTCTGCGTCAGGGAGGAAGCGCATTGATTACCACGCCAGATTACAAAAGGGAACGACCCAAATGGATTCCTCTGGCAAGTTTGCCGCATTACGGCGTCGAAAGTCCGTCCGAAGAGGGCTATTTTCACACAGCTTATCATCCGGAAGAGTTAGCACAAATGGCAAAAAAAGCTGGTTTGTCGGTAATTGAAATGGGAACATTGGAGCGGGAAGTTAAATACGCTGCTAAAATTCCTGCACTGATTTTTATAACAATACGTGCATTAAATAGAATTCTGAAGTCAAAATGGCTTGAAAAGCAAAACATGATTTTTTTCAATAAATTGACGCTATGGGTTTATTATTGCTGCCACTATTCTGGAATTGAAAAGATTCTTTTGCCTTTCTTCAAAAATGGAGTTCGCTCGTTTGTTTTTGCCAGAAAATAATTGAACGATTTCGGCGCTGGAGAGCTATGAGCCAAAAAATTATTTTACACATCGATATGGATGCATTCTTTGCCGCGATTGAGGAATTGGACCATCCTGATTATCGCGGCAAACCTGTAGTTGTCGGCGCTGATCCGAAAGGTGGTACTGGTAGAGGCGTGGTTTCGACTTGTAATTATGAAGCCCGCAAATATGGAATTCATTCCGCCATGCCCATTTCTCAGGCTTATCGCCGTTGCCCCCACGCAATCTATGTTTTTCCCCGCATGAGACGCTATGTTGAGATGTCCAAAATAATTCACAAAATATTCTATGAATTCACTCCATTAGTGGAGCCGATTAGTATTGACGAGGCATTTTTGGATGTATCAGGTTGTACGAGACTGTTTGGCTCTCCGGAAGAAATTGCAAAATCCATCAAAAAACGCATAAAAGCAGCCACGGGACTGACTGGTTCCGTGGGTGTTGCGCCGAGTAAATTCGTAGCAAAAATAGCATCTGATCTGGAAAAGCCCGATGGCCTGGTAATTGTGAAGCCGGAAAAAGTAAAAGAATTTTTATCTCCTTTGCCTATTTCTAAAATGTGGGGAGTTGGCAAAAAGACTGAGGAAACTTTGATTAAAATGGGCATCGATACTATTGGCAGGATGGCTGCCATGTCCAGGGAAAAAATTGTAAAGCAATTAGGGAAAATAGGCCTGCATTTCTGGTATCTCGCCAATGGAATTGATGATAGGGATGTACATACGGAAAGCACGAGAAAGTCGGTGAGTCTGGAAAACACTTTTTTGGAGGATGTTGACGATGAAGCGACAATTGAAAAGATGATTCGTTCCCTGTCCGATAATGTGAGCAGAATTTTACGCAAAAAAAATCTCAAAGGCAAAACCCTCACTTTGAAAATTCGTCTGGAAGATTTTTCCACATTTACTCGCTCGCGCAGTTTCAATGAATTTATCGATTCATCAGCTTTGATCAGCAAGACGGCCCTGCAACTTTATAGCAAATTTGACCGAAAAGGCAAAAAAGTCCGGCTTCTCGGCATCGGCATTTCCAATTTAAATACAATCGTCGGCGACCAGATGAATTTTTTTGACCAGCAAAAGGAAGAAGAAAAGAAAATCGATCGAGTCATCGATTTAATCCAAAATAAATTCGGCGCCGATCTCATCAAAAAAGCCAGCCTTCTCGATAAACATTCTCGCCACATCGATTCTGAAGAAGAAAAATGAAGAAAAACAATCCCAAAGCGAGGTACATGATGAAAAAAATATTGCTCTGGATGCTTATCTTCACTTTCGTTTTTACTGCTCTTCTATCACAGGAAAAAGATTCATTCTATTCCATCCAGACACATTTTGGCCAAGTTTATCGTCCGGATATGGATTCAACGCAGGTCATTAAAATGCTCGATCTGGTGCAAGACGCGGGCATTACCGCTATTCGCGATGAAATTTACTGGTCTCTCATTGAACTGGAGCCGGGAAATTTCCAATTCCCTCCAGTTTTTGACTTTTACATTTCAGAGGCATTGAAACGAAATTTGGACGTTCTGCTTATTCTTGATTACAATAATCCACTTTATGCACCTGCTTCAAACTCCGGCGTCTCCACGGACAGCAATCGCACCGCTTTTGCCAATTATTGTCGGCAGGTTGCAGCGCGCTATTTTCCGTTGGGAGTGAAAAATTACGAAATCTGGAATGAGCCGAATATTCCAATTTTTTGGAGCCCAAGCCCGAACGCCGAAGATTATTTCAAATTGCTCGAAGTCGCGTATCCTGCGTTGAAATCTGTTAGTCAGGAAATTCAAGTCATTGGCTGTGCCACATCACCGGCAGAAGGGGAGCCGTCGCCTTTCATTCCTGGAATTAATTTCATCCAGCAGGTTTTCGATTTTGGCGGCGGAAATTATCTGGACGCAGTTTCTTTTCATCAGTACCATGTCGATTCGCCCCCAGAAAATTATTTATTCACGGAAATTTCCCGGTTACAGGCAATTGTGGGAAATGAACTACCGATCTGGATGACAGAAGTCGGTTATCCTACAAACAGTGGTTGGCCCTATATTTCCCTGGACAAGCAGGCAAATTATATCCCGAGACTTTTCCTCATGGGTAAATCAATCACTCAACTGAAGCGAATTTCTTACTATGATTTAAAGAATGACGGTATCGACGCAGCGAATCCTGAGCATAATTTTGGAATTCTGACTTATGACTTGCAACCTAAACCAGCCTATCACTCGCTAAAAGCCGCGGCAACGCTTATCGGAAATAAAACTTTGACAGACCAACAAATTGGGCCAGATGTTTACCTCTTTAAATTTAGTGATGGAGACAGCGGTATCATTGCTTGTTGGAGAAAGCTGGGGCAAAAGGAACAAGAACTAAAAATTCTCTGGGATAAATTGGCGATCTTGAACCGCGATGGCAATTTGCAATATTACTCATTAATTTCAGGAGATTCAGTTGAAATTCAATTGAATGAAAACTTGACTTACATCAAGTCGCTGAATGAATTGCCTGTCATCGGGCAATTTTCTCTATCATTGCCGGCAATTATTCTTTTTCCTGATCAAATTTTTGCACCAAGGATTTCATGCTCAGATACAGCCGAAATTCCGATTCATATTTCAGCAGATTTGATCAACTGGAATTATACAGGCGGATTTGGAAATCTTTCCACGGATGGCAAATTTGTCGCCAGTCAGGCTGATTCGGGGATGTTAATTGCAGAATTTTACGGAATCAGGGATACGACAGAAGTGAAAGTTGTGGAGCCAGCAAATTATCAATTGGACGATTTTCTGACTGCAACAGGCTGGCGAACAGAATTGGCGAATTTAGATTCCAATTTGTGTTCATTTGCCATTTGTGATTCAATAGCTTCAACGGGTAACACATCGGCTGAATTAAATTATCAATTCACTTTCAATCCTCAGATTCCGCGGCAGGACTATCAATTTCGTTTGAAAAATTTCGTTCCCATTCCCGGAAAATCAGATTCTCTTTTGCTTGATGTTTACGGAGATGGATCGCCCATACTTGTAGGATATCAGTTTCAAGATGTGGAAGGCAAAATATTCACAAAAAAGCTGTATAATTTTCCCATTGATTGGCGCAGCAGGTGGAGAACGATTCCTTTTACATTTGCCTCTCTACGTGGAAGTGTGAAGTATCCTGTTTTTCTTACCGATATTGTTTTTTATTTATCGGTTTCATCCATGAATAACGGTGAAACTTACAGCGGAAAGATTTACATCGATAATTTGCGCAGCTCGGTCAGAGAAGATACAAAAGTTCTTGAATCGGAAAAGGGTAGAAGCTCCAATTTGCCAGAGCTAAAAATATTTCCCAATCCGACAAATTCCGAAATCAAAATTTCTTATTACGTATCGGTTCGGGGAAAAATATCAATGAATTTGTATAATTTATTGGGACAGAGAGTGTTATCGCTTTCCTCCGGGAACAGAAAGAGCGGCAATTACTCTTTACGTGCGGATTTGAGCAATTTGACAAGCGGACTTTATTTTATACGCTACCAAAGTAGCAAATCTCAAACTGTGAAAAAAATTTTGTATTTGAAGTGAGAAGTGAAAATTTGTCTTGACTAAAAGATGAAAATGTTTATATTTGAGTCTCGTATTTTCATTGAAAAGACAAAACCAAAAAAATATTCCGGAGAGAATGACAACGATGGTAAGTGATCTGGTTGTATCCGCCCCTGGTCGAATTAGCCTCTTTGGCGAGCATCAAGACTATCTGCATCTGCCTGTGATTACTGCCGCGATAAATCTGCGTATTAGCATTCACGGGAAAAGGAGAGACGATAATCGCTTTGTTTTTCACCTCCCTGACATCGGCGAGGAAGAGATCATTGAGTTAAATTTCCCCATCGAGTACAAAAAAGAGCGCGACTATCTTCGTTCCCCGTTCAATGTGCTATATCGGCATGGCGTTGCTATTCCTGGCGGCTATGATATTAAAATTACCAGCGAAATACCGATAAATTCCGGCACCAGCAGTTCTTCTGCCATGATCGTCGCGTTAGTGAAGTTTCTATTGACAGTTTCCAATGATCGAAGGCGGAATAATCCTTATGAAATAGCGCGTCTGGCGCATTTAGCTGAAGT